>CALMIQ010000253.1 GCA_937863965.1 uncultured Micropruina sp. | reverse complement strand
GTCCGGACCCGCCCTGCATGGCGGCGGCGGACGCGTCAGCGTCCGGTGCCTCCATATACGACCGCCTCGCCCGTCCCGGAGTCCAGGCCGAAGGCGGTGTGCGCGGCCCGGACGGCGGCGTCCACGTCCTCCAGGGCGACGACGACCGAGATCCGGATCTCCGAGGTCGAGATCATGTGGATGTTGATCCCGGCGTCCGCCAGCGCCCGGAAGAAGGTCGCCGACACCCCGGGATGCGACCGCATGCCGACCCCGATCACCGACACCTTGCCGACCGCGTCGTTGTAGAGGATCTCGGCGAAACCGATCAGGTCGCGGGCGCCGTGCAGGGCGTCCAGGGCGCGCACCTTGTCGCTGCCGGGCAGGGTGAAGCTGATCGCGGTGTTGTCGTCGGCGACCGACTCGTTCTGCACGATCATGTCGATGTTCACGCCGGCGTCCGCCACGGCCGAGAACACCTCGGCGGCCGCACCCACCCGGTCGGGCACACCGACGACGGTGATCTTGGACTCACTGCGGTCGTGCGCGACCCCGGTGATCAGCGGTTGTTCCATCGCTGCGCCTTCCTTGATTTCGATGTCCTTGACCCAGGTGCCGGGCTTGGTCGAGAACGACGACCGGACATGCACCGGCACGTTCTCGCGGCGGGCGTACTCGACGCACCGCAGGTGCAGGATCTTGGCGCCCTGCGCCGCCATCTCGAGCATCTCCTCGTAGGAGATCTCCGGAATCCGGGACGCTCCCGGCACGATCCGCGGATCGGCGGTGAACACCCCGTCGACATCGGAGTAGATCTCGCAGCAGTCGGCCCGCAGCGCCGCGGCCAGCGCCACCGCGGTGGTGTCGGACGCCCCGCGGCCGAGCGTGGTGATGTCCTTGGAGGTCTGCGACACCCCCTGGAAACCGGCCACGATCACGATGTCGCCGTCGTCCAGCGCGGTCTTGATCCGGCCCGGGGTGATGTCGATGATCCGGGCGTCGCCATGGGTGCCGGTGGTGATCACACCGGCCTGCGAGCCGGTGAACGAACGGGCCTCGAAGCCGAGATCGTTGATCGCCATCGCGAGCAGCGCGGCGCTCATCCGCTCGCCGGCGGTGAGCAGCATGTCGAGTTCACGCGGACGCGGCTGCGGCGACACCTCCAGCGCCAGGTCCATCAGCTCGTCGGTGGTGTCGCCCATGGCCGAGATCACCACCACGACCTCCGCGCCGCGCGATTTGGTGTCGACGATGCGCTGGGCGACCCGCTTGATGCTGGCGGCGTCGGCCACCGACGACCCACCGAACTTCTGCACGACCCGCAAGGCTTTGCCCTTCCTGGAGATGAACCTTCTCTACTCTGCCAGAACAGGCCCCCGAGACGGATCGGCAGCCGCCCCTCGGGCGGACGCCGCTGTAGCGTGTCGTCCATGACCGACCCGATCCGATGGGGCATCGCCGGCCCCGGACGCATGGCCGCTGCGATCGTGCCCGAGTTCCGCCGCGCCGGCAACGCCGAACTGGTCGCCGTCGGCTCGCGGTCGGCCGAACGGGCCGAGGTGTTCGCCACCGACCACGGCATCGACCGATGGCATACCTCCTACCAGGCGCTGGTGGAGGACACGGCCGTGCAGGCGATCTACATCGCCACCCCGCACCCACAGCACACCGACATCGCGCTGGCGGCGATCGCCGCCGGCAAGGCGGTGCTGGTCGAGAAGGCGTTCACCGCCAACCCCGCCGACACCGAGCGGATCGTGGACGCCGCCCGGCAGGCGGGCGTGTTCGCGATGGAGGCGATGTGGACCAGGTTCAACCCGGCCGTCGCGCACCTCCGCGAGGTGATCGCCCGGGGCGAGATCGGCGAGATCCGCGGCTGCCAGGGCGACCTGACCGCCTTCCGCGAGTTCGCCCCCGACGACCGCCTGTTCGACCCCGCCAAGGGCGGCGGCGCCGTCCTCGACCTGGGGGTCTACGTGATCTCGTTCGCGCAGCACTTCCTCGGCACCCCGGACGTCGTCCGCGCGGTCGGCGGCCGCTACCCCAGCGGTGTCGAGGGCGAGTTCTCGGTGCTGCTCGGCTACCCCGACGGCCGCTCGGCCACCCTTGCCGGCGCGTTCACGACCTACGGCCCGGGCCGGATGATGCTCACCGGAACCCGGGGCTGGATCGACGTCCACCCGCGGTTCCACCGGGCGGCGTCGGTAACGATCTGGCGCGAGAAGACGCCCGAACACCTGGAGTTCGACTCGGGCTACCGCTACGAGATCGAGCACGTTGGCGAATGCCTCGCCGAGGGTCTCACCGAGAGCCCGCTGATGACCCTGGACGACACGGTCGCGGTGCAGCGGATCATGGCCGAGGTGCTGGCCCAGATCTGAGGGCATCGAATCGATCCGGATGGGTTCGTGCGGCCGGCGGCTCAGGTCAGCTCGTGCCGCCTCCGCGCGGTGGTGTTCACGTTCTCCAGGAAGTCGGCGGCACCGACCGGGGCGCCGGGCAGCAGCCAGGCGGCCGGCACATCGGCCACCGCGAGCTCGACGGGCGTGTCCACCAGCACCAGCGGCAGGGTGTGGGTGACCGTCGACGGGTAGCTGACCATCAGGGCGCTGACCGGCCCGCGGCGCACCGCGATCTCCAGCGGCACCTCCGGCCGGACCACCGTCAACCCGGTGCGTGCCGCGATCGCCGCCAGCTTGGCGTCGTCCTCGCGGCGATGCGCGAAGTAGCGGCCCGCGCCGAACCGCCGCGTCACCGCCGCCACACCCGCCAGGTAGCGGTCGGCATCCACCACACCGGTCTCGACCAGCGAGGTGCCGATCACGTCCGCCGCGTCGTTCACCACCGGAGGCCCGAACCGGCTGCGGGTCCAGGCGAAGGTGTTGGCGCTCTGCCGGGTGCCCTTCGGCGCCTGCACCGGCATCGAGGTGAACACCTCCACGCTGCGGCCGTCCCGCTGCGAGGGGGTGAAGAACGCGCGGGCGTGCTCCGACAGCAGGTCGATCACCACGTCGCGCCCGGTCTCGGCCAGGTGCCAGCGGCTGAGCCGGTCGCCGCGGGTCAGCTGGGCGATGAACGAGATGGTGGCGGTGCCGTCGTCGACGACCACCACCTCGGCGACGTCGGCCAGCGGCAGCACCGCCTGCACGAACCGGGAGAACGGATCGCCGATCACCAGCCGCTCGGCCCTGGCCAGCCGTGGGAAGAGCTCCCAGGCCACGGCGACCAGCGACGCGGCCGACTTCCGCGGCTCGTACCAGGTGGCGGCCAGCCCCGCGTCGCGGGCCAGGTCGGCCATCGCCTCCAGCTGCAGCCGCGTGGTGGCATCCCGCGGCGGCAGCACCGCCAGCCGGGTCTGCTGTTCGGCACCGTGGTGGAAGGCCCATTCGATGACGTTCAGCAGTTGCGCCGGACTCTCCACCAGCGCCAGCGTCGTGCGTTTCCGCTTGCGGTTCTTCTTGGCCATGGCGCCGCCTCAGGCCACCCGGGCGGCCCGGTCGGCGATCACACCGGGCACCCGGCGCAGCTTGCGCATCGCCGCGTACTCGCCGGGGTAGATCCGCTTGACCCCGTCGCCCAGCGCCTCGGAGACGACCCGGACGTCGCGCACCAGCCGGCTCAGGCCAGCCGGCTCCAGCGAGGCCGCCTGGTCGGAGCCCCACATCGTGCGGTCGAGGGTGATGTGCCGCTCGATGAAGCAGGCGCCGAGCGCGGCGGCCGCCACCGTGGTCTGCAGGCCGCGTTCGTGCCCGGAGTAGCCGACCGGCACGTTGGGGAACTCGGCCATCAGGGTGTTGATCATCCGCAGGTTCAGCTCGTCGTTGGCGGCCGGGTACGTCGACGTGGCGTGACACAGCACGACGTTGCCGCTGCCGAGCACCTCGACGGCGTGCCTGATCTGCGCCGGTGTCGACATGCCGGTCGACAGGATCACCGTGCGTCCGGACGCCCGCACCGCCCGCAGCAGCTCGTCGTCGGTCAGGCAGGCCGAGGCGATCTTGTGGGCGGGCACGGCGAAGCCGTCCAGGAAGTCGACGCTGGCCACGTCCCACGGCGAGGCGAACCAGTCGATGCCCTTGTCCCGGCAGTATTCGTCGATGATCCGGTACTCGTCCGCGCCGAACTCGATGCGGTGCCGGTAGTCGATGTAGGTCATCCGGCCCCAGGGGGTCTCGCGCTCGACGTCCCACTGGTCGCGCGGCGTGCAGACCTTCGGCGTCCGCTTCTGGAATTTGACGGCGTCGGCGCCGGCGGCCAGCGCGACATCGATCAGGGCCAGCGCGGTGCTCACCTCGCCGTTGTGGTTGAGGCCGATCTCGGCCGTGACGTAGACGGGCTGGTCGGGACCGATCCGGCGGTCGCCGATCAGCCGTTCGCGGGTGGAGAGGTCGGTCATGAGTCGAGGTCCTTTCCGAGGATCCAGGAGGCGATTTCACGGACGGCTCCGTGCCCACCGGGCGCGGAGGTGACCAGCCGGGCGGCGTCGCGCACGACCGGGTGGGCGGACGCCACGGCGACCGGCCAGCCGACCAGGGCGAAGCAGCCGAGGTCGTTGACGTCGTTGCCGGCGTAGAGCACGCGGCCGGGCTGGAGGCCCTCCCCGGCGCACCAGTCGCGCAGCACGGTGGCCTTGTCGTCGACGCCGTGCAGCACGGGGACGCCGAGCTTGCGGGCCCGGGCGCGCACCACCGGGTTGGTCTCGCTGGACAGCACGAGCACGGGGACGCCGGCGCGGCGCAGCGCGGCGATGCCGAGTCCGTCGCCGCGGTGCACCCGGACCTGCTCGGTGCCGTCGGAGGCGACCTGCACCGAGTCGTCGGTCTGGGTGCCGTCGAAATCCAGCACCACCGCATCGATGTCGGCCCGCGAGGGGCCGGCTCCGGGGGCGTCCAGCAGCGGCGCGAGCGCCCGGGCACGCTCCAGGTCGGCCGGCTCGTCGATCTCCAGCACCCGGCCCGGGTCGGTCTCGACCAGCACGGTGCGGCCGAAGAAACGGTGCCGCCGGTCGCGGAAGCCGTCGGTGCGCATCGCGTACACCGCCCCGGTCTCCAGGAACTCCGGCGTGCGGTCCTGCCGGCGGGGCCGGGTGGCCCTGTCGTGGTTGACGCCGACCGCCTGGCCCGAGCCGTCCCGGCGCCACAGGAAGCCATGGGTGGGCGCGGCGGTGAAGGCGCTGTCGGCACCGGCGCCGATCGCGGCCACACACTCGGCGATCTCAGACGCCGTGACGAACGGGCTGGTGCACTGCACCATCACCAGCACGTCGACGGCACCGGCGAGGGATTCGTGCTCATCCAGGGCATGCAGCAGCGCCGCCTCGCTGGACGCCGTGTCGCCCGCCAACTCGGCCGGACGCCGCACCACCCGCGCGCCGGCGGCTTCGGCGACCGCCGCGATCGCGTCGTCGTCGGTGGAGACCACCACCGCGCCCACGCCGGCGGCGACGGCTGCCTGCACCGCCCGGGCGACCAGCGGCACGCCGCCGACCCGGGCGAGGTTCTTGCCCGGCACCCCCTTCGAGCCGCCGCGGGCCGGGATCACCACCAGCGTGCTCACAGCCGCGCCAATCGACGCAGGGCCGGCGCGACCGTGTGGACGCCCTGGCGATAGGCCGTCCGGGCCGCCCGGGCGACCACGGAACGCACCGCGAGCGGCAGGTCGCCCAGCCGGTCGTCGTCGGCCTCCAGGGCATGCCCGTGGCCCGTCAGCCCGTAGCGGCCGAGCAGGCCCGGCAGCATCCCCGAGGCGTTGTGCATCGTGTAGAACGGCCGCAGCGGTGCCCGGACGTCCCGGCTCAGCAGTTCCGCGAGCCGCAGCCGGGCCTGCTCGACCGCGTCCCCCGGGCCGATCCCGTGGGCGCGGGCCCAGTCGGCGTCCGCGACCGGTCGTGCGCCGGCGTCCAGGTCGGCGAAACCGGTCAGGCAGCCCGAGCCGATGAAGTAGTGGTTGCCCAGCCGCTCCCTGATGCCGAAGTCGGTGAGGATCGCGGTCGGGATGCCGCGGTGCATGGCCTCCACCGCGGCCGTCGACGACACCGTGACCAGCAGGTCGGTGCGGTCCAGGACGTCACCCATGTTGCCGTGCACCACGTGCAGGTTGGGCGGCCTCGGGACGCCGATCCGGGCGCCCAGCACCTGATAGGGATGGTCCTCGCGGTGCGTGCTGTGCTCGCCCAGCCTGGCCCGCACCTTGAGCAGCACCTCCCGCTCGGGATGCAGCGCCGCATGCCGGATCAGCCGCCGCACCACCAGTTCCCGGTCGGGGCGCGCACCGGGCACCCCGGGCTGGGCGGCGAAGGTGACGGTGAACGGGAGGCCGGGCCCGCGCGCCGAGCCGGCCGTCCCCAGGAACGGCAGCACGGTTGGCACCACCACGTCCGCCTCGGCGCCGGCACCCGCCAGCAGCGCGCGGAAGGCCGCGGCGTCGGCGGGGCTGTTGGCCAGGATCACGTCCGAACCCGACCGCATCAGCAGGCCCTCGACGTGCTTCTCGTAGACCACGCCGACATAGCCGCTGATCACCAGCGGGCGGCGTCCGGCCTTGGGCCAGCGCCGGGCGAGTCCGTGCAACACCGCTTGCACGCCGCCACCGGGCAGCGCCAGCACGACGGCGTCCGCGGCGGCGAGCTCGTCGGATTCGACGAAGTCGGGAACGCTCTCCACCGGCGTCGGCTCCTGCGCCACCCCGCTGTCGGCGAGTTGGCGCGCCGACGGGCCGTTGGTGGAGGCGAGCAGCATCCCTGTGGCGGTCGATCCCGGGAAGAGTTGCAGCGCGGTCAGCAGGCCCCATTTCCAACGGCTGTCGGTATCGGCCAGCACGACGACGGTCATGACTGCAACGCTAAGCAGCCCGATCGACGCGTCCGCCAACCCGAGGGGGCGCCCCGGTGAACTCCTCATGGACTCCGCACGTGACGGGCGGGGCGCGTGCGCCGGAGTTCACGGACTCGTCACACGTCTGTGCTCTGTTCGTCACGCGATCCGGCGAGCATCGGGGTGTCGGGCCGTCGGGGGGCGGCAGAACGGGGACGAAGCAGTCCGTACGAGGAGTATCTGGTTGTGAAGTTGTCGGTGATCATCCCCTGCTACGACGTGAGCGGCCAGCTACCGACGCTGTTCCGAAGCTTGCAGGGCAACCTGCGCGACGACTTCGAGTTCGTCTTCGTGGAGGACCGTTCGACCGACGACACCGCAACCGTGCTGGACGCCCTGGCCGCGGACGTCCCGGGCGCCCGGATCGTCCGGCATCCGGTCAACCTGGGGTTGAGCGCCGCCCGCAACACCGGGCTGGTGCATGCCCAGGGCACCTACCTGACCTGGCTGGACGCCGACGACTGGATCGGCCCCGGCTATCTGGAGCACCTGGTGCGCACCGCCGAACGGCTGGGCTGCGAGTTCGTCCGCACCGACCACGTCCGGGTCTCCGGACGCCGCCGCACCGTCGTCCGCTCGCCGGAGACCCGGCGCAACCTGGTGATGTCGCCGCGGGCGGCGATCGGGCCGCCGTTCCGGTCCACGTCGGTGGACTACTCGATGGCCTGGGCCGGCGTCTACCACCGCCGGCTGGCCGACCGCGGGCTGCTGGGTTTCGCCGAGAACCTGCGCACCTGCGCCGACCGGCACTGGAACTGGCGGCTGCACCGCGAGGCCGAGACCTTCGCCACCGTGGGCCTGCTGGGCGTCTTCCATCGGCACGGCGTGCCGGGTTCGCTGAGCGAACTGGACGATCCGCGGCACCTGGACTTCCTGGACGCGATGACGATGATCCTGGACGAGACCGCCGCGGATCGCGAGGCCGACCTGCTGTTGCCGAAGGCCGTGGACGCCACCTGCGCGCTGATCAACTACCACGTGAACAAGCGCGGCCGGCTCTCCACCGGCCTGCAGCGCCGGCTGATCGAGCGCAGTGTCGACGTCCTGGAGGCGATGCCCCCCGCCGTGCTCGAGCAGGTGCTGGCCCAGGGCTCGCCGCGGCGCCGGACGTTGTTGACCCGGATGCGGCGCAACCCGATGTCGCTGAGCGCGGTGGCCTGACCGCTCAGCCGGGGTTCACCAACAGGACCCGCAGGGTGCGGGGTCCGTGCACCCCCTCGACCCGGGACAGTTCGATGTCGCTGGTGGCCGACGGGCCGCTGATCCAGGTGAGTGGCTGCCGGGCGTCGATGGAGGCCTGCAGCCGCACGACCGCCTCGGGGACGTCCGACACCACCTGGTCGGCGCCGATCACGCACACGTGCAGATCGGGCACCAGCGAGAGGGCGCGCCGGCCCTGGTCGGCGGCGTGGTCGAGCACGATCGTGCCGGTCTCGGCGATGCCCACCCGCGAGGCGGTGACCACGGCGCCGGTGGCGTCGAGCTCGGCGTGGCTGAGCACCGACCCGTCGGTGACCACGTCGATGCCGGCGGCCGCCACCGCCTCATGCCACGCCTGCGGCGCCCCCGCGGGCACCACCGCCGAGGTGACGCCGTGGTCGGCCAGCGCTCCCGCGATCCGGCCGGCCAGTTCGTCGGCGCTGACCCGCTCGACCACGGCCTTGTAGTCCTCGACGCGTTCCACGAACAGGCCGAGCATGTCGTCGTCGGCACCCTCGGGACGCTGCCCGTAGGTCCAGTCGACCGCGATGTCGTCGACGGGATCGGACGCCGTGACGTCCGCCAGTGCCGACCGGATGCGGCCCAGGATGGCCTCCCTGCTGCTCATGATTGCGGCTCCTCGTGATGCTTGACCCACCAGTCCCGGAACGTCTGGGACGGTGGTTTGGGCAGGTCGCGGGCGTCCGTCCAGCCCGCGGCGGGGCCGGGAATGGGGATCGGTCCGATCACCTCGCCGGGCATGATGCGTCCCGCCAGCTTCGAGCCCCGCTGTGCGAGAGCGAGGTTGCGACCCTTGGCCATCACCCAACTGCCGCCCTTCATCACCATGCCCTCGGCGGTGACCCCGTGCGACTCGACCACCTTGTTGCGCAGATGGACCAGCACTTCGGGAATGTTAATCCGCACCGGGCACACCTCGAAGCACGCGCCGCACAACGACGACGCGTAGGGCAACGACTGGTCGACCTCCGAGCCGATGCCCCGCAGCTGCGGGGTCAGGATGGCACCGATCGGACCCGGGTAGACCGACCCGTAGGCGTGACCGCCCACCCGCTCGTAGACCGGGCAGATGTTCAGGCAGGCCGAGCAGCGGATGCAGCGCAGGGCCTGCCGTCCGACCTCGTCGGCCAGGACGTTGGTGCGGCCGTTGTCCACCAGCACCACGTGCACCTCCTGCGGCCCGTCGCCCTCCTGCACGCCCGACCACATCGACGTGTACGGGTTCATCCGCTCGGCGGTCGACGAGCGCGGCAGCAGCTGCAGGAACACCTCCAGGTCGGCGAAGGTGGGCAGCGTCTTCTCGATGCCGACGATCGAGATGAGCGTGTCGGGCAGGGTCAGGCACATGCGTCCGTTGCCCTCGGACTCGACCACGACCAGGGTGCCGGTCTCGGCGATGGCGAAGTTGGCTCCGCTGACCGCCACCTTGGCCCGCAGGAACTTGTTGCGCAGATGCACCCGGGCGGCGCCGGCCAGCATCGCGGGGTCGTCGGTCAGGCCGTCCGGGGGCGGGGTGCCGTAGCGACCCATCTCTTCGAGAAAGATCTCGCGCACCTCGGAACGGTTGCGGTGGATCGCCGGCACCAGAATGTGGCTGGGGCGGTCGTGGCCCAGTTGCACGATCAGCTCGGCCAGGTCGGTCTCCCACGCGGCGATGCCGGCCTCTTCGAGGGCCTCGTTGAGGTCGATCTCCTGGGTCGCCATCGACTTGACCTTGACCACCTCGTCGGCGCCCTTGGCGCGGGTGATGTCGATGACGATCTGGTTGGCCTCGTCGGCGTCGTTCGCCCAGTGCACGATCGCGCCGTTGCGGGTGAGCGACTCCTCCAGCTGCAGCAGGTAGCTGTCGAGGTGGCGCAGCGTCCGGTTCTTGATCGCCTCGCCAGCCAGCCGCAGCTGCTCCCAGTGCGGCAGTTCCTCGACCACGCGGACCCGCTTCTCGCGGATGGTGGTGGTGGCGTGCCGCAGGTTGTTGCGCAACTGCTCGTTGCGCAGTTCCTTCTTGGCGTTCTTGGGGAACTTCGGCATGCCGATCAGGGTGACCGGCGGCGGTGCGGGGGTGCGCCGCTGGCGCGTTGCGGGTGCGGTGTGTTCGGCGGTCATCGCGTCACCGCGGCTTCGCTGTGGCCCTTGGAGTCGGCGTAGTCGGCCTCGGTGCGGGCCAGGATCTCGGCCAGATGTATCGGCCGCACCCCCGATTTCTCCCGGCTGAGGAGCCCGCCGATGTGCATCAGGCACGAGTTGTCGCCGGTGACGATGTACTCGGCGCCCGTGTCGAGCACGTTGCGCACCTTGTCGGTGCCCATCGCCACCGAGGTGTCGGAGTTCTTCACCGAGAACGTGCCGCCGAAGCCGCAGCACTGGTCGGCGCCCGACAGTTCGACCAGGGTGAGGCCGCGCACCGCCTGCATCAGCCGGTAGGGCCGGTCGCCCACCTTCGTCACCCGCAGCGAGTGGCAGGTCGGGTGGTAGGTGACGGTGTGCGGAAAGTACGCCCCGACATCGGTGACGCCCAGCACGTCCACCAGGAACTCGCTCAGGTCGTAGGTCTTGGCCACGATCGCCTCCACCCGCCGCTGCAGCGCCTGGTCGCCCAGACGCTCGGCCAGCATCGGGTGCTGGTCGCGCACCGAGCCGATGCACGAGCCGGACGGCCCCACCACGTAGTCGTAGCGCTCGAAGGTGTCGACGTAGTTGCGCACCGAGGGCATCGCCTCTTTGAAGTAGCCGGTGTTGGTGAACATCTGGCCGCAGCAGCTCTGTTGCAGCGGAAAGTCGACCCGGCAGCCGAGTCGTTCCAACAGCCGCACCACGGCCTTGGGCGTCTCGGGGAACAGCGTGTCGTTGATACAGGTGGCGAATAGGGCCACTGTGCCAATCGGGGCGCTCATCGGTCGGCTCCTCTGCAAGTCGCGGCTGCCCGGCCGGGCGGCAGGGCCATGTGCCCAGTCTGCACCCACAGCGGCTGAGCCCGTAACCAATCGGTACAAACGACCTCAATCGGGAGGCCATCACGGGCAACCGTCGCCCACCGGCCGGCCGGAGCCTCGGCCGGTGGCGCGGCGCCCGGCACTACTGGCAGGCTGACCCCTAGCCAGATCGTCCTTCGAAGGAGAACCGATGACCGACCTGCCTTTCCGGAACCCCGACCTGGGCGTCGAGGAGCGCGTCGAGGATCTGCTCGCCCGCCTGACCCTCGAGGAGAAGGCCGGTCAGGTCACGCAGTACTTCTACTTCGGCACCTTCGGTCAGGACGTGGCCGACGACGGTTCCGCCGAGGCGCACCAGTACCTGGAGTCGCCGCGGATGGTCGAGGCCGCGCTGGCCCGCGGCGGCGCCGGCTCGCTGCTGTTCGTGCGCGATCCGGCGTCCGCGAACCGGCTGCAGCGGATGGCGATCAAGGGCAGCCGGCTGGGCATTCCGCTGCTGTTCGGGTTCGACGTGATCCACGGCTTCCGGACCATCTTCCCGGTGCCGATCGCGCAGGCGGCGTCCTGGGATCCGGAGGTGATTGCCGCCGGTGAGGCGGTGGCGGCCCGGGAGTCCCGCGCGGTCGGCATCCACTGGGCGTTCGCGCCGATGGTCGACATCGCCCGCGACCCGCGCTGGGGGCGCATCGTCGAGGGAGCCGGCGAGGATCCGGTGCTGGGCGGCGTGGTGGCCGCGGCCCACGTCCGCGGCTTCCAGGGCGACTTCGGGCCCGACTCGGTGCTGGCCGGCCCGAAGCACTTCGCCGGCTACGGCGCCGCCCGGGGCGGCCGCGACTACGAGGATTCCGAGATCTCCGATGCGGAGCTGTGGAACGTCTACCTGCCGCCGTTCAAGGCCGCGGTGGACGCCGGTGCGGCGAACATCATGAGCGCCTACATGGATCTCAACGGCGTGCCGGCGTCCGGCAACCGCTGGCTGCTGACCGACGTGTTGCGCGACGAGTTCGGCTTCGACGGCTTCGTGGTCTCCGACGCCAACGCCGTCCGTTCGATGGTCACCCAGCACTTCGCCCGCGACCTGGCCGACGCCGGGGCACGCGCGATGAACGCCGGGCTCGACCTGGAGATGACCATGGAGGACCCGGCCTACGCGCACCTGACCGACGCCGTCGCGCAGGGCCTGGTCAGCGAGGCGGCCGTCGACGAGGCCGTCCGGCGGATCCTGCGGGCCAAGTTCCGGCTCGGCCTGTTCGAGAACCCGTACGCCGACGAGGCGACCACGCAGGACGTCCTGGACACGCCGGCGCACCGGGAGACCGCACGGCTCGCGGCCGAGCGGACCGCCGTCCTGCTCAAGAACGAAGGCGGTGCGCTGCCGCTGGCCGTGGACGCCGCCTCGATCGCCGTCATCGGCCAGCTGGCCGATTCGCCGCGCGACACCCTCGGCCCGTGGGTGTTCGACTACGACGCGTCCGAGACCGTCACCATCCTGGACGGCATCCGGGCCCGCGCCACCGGCGAGGTCACCTTCGCACCCGGCGTGGGCATTCCCGAGCGGCTCTACCCGTCCATGTTCGACGCGATGGATTCGGCGCTGGGCCAGACGGCCCACGATCACGACGACGAGGCCGAGATCGCCCTGGCGGTCGAACTGGCGGCGTCCAGCGAGGTGGCCGTGGTGGTCGTCGGCGAGCGACAGAACCAGATCGGCGAGAAGGCGTCCAACGACACCCTGGAACTGCCCGGACGCCAGTTGGAGCAGCTGCAGCGGATCGTCGCCACCGGCACGCCGACCGTCGTCGTGGTGATGTCCGGACGCCCGCTCGACCTGCGCTGGGCGCAGGAGAACGTGCCCGCCATTCTGCAGGTCTGGTACCCGGGGACGCGCGGCGGCGAGGGTGCCGCGGCGGTGCTCTTCGGCGACGTCTCCCCCGGCGGCAAGCTGCCCTTCAGCTGGCCGCGGCACGTCGGCCAGATCCCGGTGATCCTCTCCCACTACCGGACCTTCCAGCCGGCCGAGGCCGACAGCCGGTACTGGAGCGAGCCGTCCACGCCGCTGTACCCGTTCGGCCACGGGCTGTCGTACGCGTCGTTCTCGTATGCGAACCTGCGGCTCTCGGCCGACCGGATCGCCGTCGGCGAGACCGTGCAGGTGTCGGTCGACGTGACCAACACCTCGACCGTGGACGCCGACGAGGTGGTGCAGGTCTACATCCACCAGCGCTACGGCACCTCCAGCCGTCCGGTGCGGGAGCTGAAGGCGTTCGAGCGGGTCGCGATCGGCGCCGGTGAGACGCGCACGCTCAGTTTCGACCTGGGCCCCGACCAGCTGCGCTACTGGAGCGCCGTGACCCGCGGCTGGGTGCAGGACGCCACCGAGATCGAGATCTACGCCGGCGGCGACTCCACCGCCGAGTCGAGCACGGTGCTGACGGTGACCAGCTGAGGACCGTCAAGCCCGGGACGGCGATCCAGGCCAACCCTCGTCATCCCGGCGAACGCCGGGATCCCCGCAACCCGACCAGCCACCCGACCACCGTGATCCCGGATCAAGCCCGGGATGACGAAGCCGCAGGTACGTGCGCGACTACGCCTTCTCGCTGACCCGCTGGATGTGCAGGGCCAGGTAGGCGACCTCTTCGTTGGTCAGCCCCTGGTGGAAGGTGTCCCGGATGTGCTCCCGGACGCGTTCGGCGCAGGCGATCGCCGCCGGGTAGCGCCGGGACAGCTGGTCGAACAGGAAGTCGTCGCCGCTGGCCAGCATCCGGCCCGCGAAGAACCGGTCGGCGAAGTACTGCATGTGGGTGACGAACCGGGAGAAATGGACGTTGTCGGGCTGCCGCTCGATGCCCATCCGATAGGTGACGATGGTCACCACCTGGTCGATCAGCCGGGCCGCCTCGAAGGCGTCGAAGGCGGTGGCGTCCTGGGTGTGCCGGGCGTTGGCGATGTGGAAGGCGATGTTGGCAGCCTCGTCGTCCGGCAGCCGGACGTCCAACCGCTCGCGCAGCCGGTCCAGGCCGTAGCGGCCGATCCGGTGCTCGACCGGGTAGTAGCTGCGAATCTCCCAGGCCAGCCGGTTCACCACCGGCAGGCCCGCATGCGCGCCCCGCCTACCATGGCATCGTGACCAACGACCCGCCGGCGGGGGAACCGGAACAGCGATGGCAGCAGCCGTCCTTCGGGCAGCAGCCTCCCGGCGACTCCTCCGGCGTCCCGG
>CALMIQ010000252.1 GCA_937863965.1 uncultured Micropruina sp. | reverse complement strand
TCGGCGCTCTTGGCGTGCTGGGCGAAGATGTCCAGGATCAGCGCGGTGCGGTCGATCACCTTGACCTTGACCCGGTCCTCCAGGTTGCGCAGCTGGGCGGGCTCCAGTTCGCCGTCGCAGATCACCGTGTCGGCGCCGGTGGCGATCACCACCTCGCGCAGTTCGTCGACCTTGCCGCGTCCGATGAAGGTGGCCGGGTCGGGGTGGCTGCGGCGCTGGACGAGCGCCTCCAACACCTCGGAGCCGGCCGTCTCGGCGAGCAGCTTCAGCTCGGCCAGGGCGTTCTCGGCGTCGCGCTGGGTGCCGGTCGTCCAGACGCTGACCAGGACCACGCGCTCCAACTGCAGCTCGCGGTACTCGACCTCGGTGATGTCGGCGAGCTGGGTGGACATGCCGGCGACCCGGCGCAGCGACAGCCGCTCGGCCAGGTCGAGCTGGTCGCCGTCGTAGTCGCCGGTCTCCGGGTCGGACGCGTCGTCGTAGCGAAGTTCACTCACAGGTTCACTGTGCCACGAGCGACGATGATGGCGGGACCGGTGAGCCGGGCGCCGTCCGGCCCGAGGTCGACCCGGAGCGATCCGCCGGGAGGATCGACCCGCCAGGTTCCGGTGGTCTCGCCGGCCGCGGTGGCCGCCGCGACGGCGGCCGCGACGGTGCCGGTGCCGCAGGAGAAGGTCTCGCCCACCCCGCGTTCCCAGACCCGCATCCGGACATGGTGGTCGCCCACCGGCTCGATGAACTCGACGTTGGCGCGGTTGGGGAAGACATCGGCCGGGTAGCCGGGTTCGCGGCCGAGGTCGATGGCGTCCAGTTCGCCGGTGGGCAGCAGCACGGCCGCATGGGGGTTGCCCACGTCGACCACGCGACCGCGGAAGGCCCGGCCGTCCACCGTGACCTCCACCTCCGCGCCCGCGGTGGGGTGGCCCATGCCGACCCGGATCTGGTCGCCGTCCAGGAACTCGCCGTGCAGGACGCCGGCGCGGGTCACGATGTCGATCGGCCGGTCATCGATCAGGCGCTCGCTGAGCAGGTAGCGCAGGAAAACCCGCAGCCCGTTGCCGCACATCTCGGCGATCGAGGCGTCCGCGTTGCGGTAGTCCATGAACCAGGCGTCGCCGTGTTGCTGGTAGCCGGGGACGTGCCGGGCGCGGACGGCGCGCAGCGTGCCGTCGCCGCCGATGCCGGCCCGCCGGTCGCACAGGAACCGCAGCTGCTCGTCGGTGAGTTCGAGCCCGCCGTCGGGGTCGGTGAAGCACACGAAGTCGTTGAGCGTTCCGTGTCCCTTGGCGAAGGCGAGCATCCCGGAATTCCACCGGAGGTCGGCGTCCTGGTCAAACCCGCGTGGCCCGACGAGCCGGGGACGGTTCTTTTTCGTTCGAGTTCCGCACGAGAAGAACCGTCCCCGGGGGTGCGAATCTCGCACGAGAAGAACCGTCCCCGACGTCCGCGCCCGCGGGATGAGCAGGCGCACCGGCCGGCCAGTCCCCGTGATTCTGAAATCGACCACAGGGTGGGGTGCCACGGCGCTTCCAGGTGACGCGCCGCACGCTCACGGGCGCTCGGCGTGGTTCCGACTCTGTGGTCGATATCAGACGGATCGCCCGCAGCCCGATGACCGTGCCGGCGTACCCGGCGAGCGAACCCCGGCCTCAGGCGTCCGCGGAGACCTGGGTGAGGAGGTATTCGGCGAGGCCGGGCTCCGCGGCCGGCAGCCAGTGGATCCGCGGGTCGCGCCGGAACCAGCCCAACTGCTTGCGGGCGAACCGGCGGGTGCCGGCAACCGTCTGCCGTTTCGCCTCCTGCTCGCTGAGCTCGCCGTCCAGGAAGGCGAGCACCTGGCGGTAGCCCAGCGCCCGGGACGCCGTCCGGCCCTCGCGCAGGCCGCGCCCCAGCAGGGTGCGGACCTCGGCGACCAGGCCGTCGGCCCACATCCGCTCGACACGGGCGTCGATCCGCTCGTCCAGCACCTCGCGGGGCAGTTCCAGCCCCCACTGCTGCACGCCGTCCACCGCGTACGACCATGCGGGCAGCGTCGCCCGCCATGAGCCGGTCAGCTCGATCACCTCCAGGGCGCGGACGATGCGGCGTCCGTTGCCCGGCAGGATGTCGGCGCCGGCCTCGGGCGACAGTTCCGCCAGGCGACCGTGCAGGGCCGCCGGTCCGAGTCGGGCGAGTTCGTCTTCCAGTCGGGCACGCAGCGCCGGGTCGGTGCCGGGGAACTCGAACTCGTCCAGGATGGCGTGCACGTACAGGGCGGAGCCGCCGACCAGGATCGGCACCACTCCGCGCGACCGGCAGTCGGCGATCGCAGCCCGGGCCAGGCGCTGGAAGGTGGCCACGCTGGCGGTCTGGTCGACCTCCAGCAGATCGATCAGATGATGGGTGACTCCCCCGCGTTCGGCCGGCGTCGGCTTGGCGGTACCGATGTCCATGCCGCGGTAGACCAGCATCGAGTCGGCGTTGACGATCTCGGCCGGCCGGCCCTGTTCGCGCAGCAGCTGCGCGACCCGCACCGCGAGCGCCGTCTTGCCGCTCGCGGTGGGCCCGTTCAGCACGAGCAGGGGCGGCGTCAGCACCTCGTCATTGTGCCTCAGCGGGCCGTCCGGCCCGTCTCTCCAGCCCCGAGCCTCGGGGGTTCCGACCCATTGGTCGCGTCCGACCCCTTGGCTTAGGGGTCGAGCCGGAGTAACAATGTCCACGGAGCCGGGTTCGAACCGGGAGTGCGAGGGAAAGGAGGCCGAATGGACTTCGTCGACAAGATCAAGGGAGCCGTTGCCGGCCACGAGGATCAGATCGAAGGCGCCATCGATCAAGCTGGCGACTTCGTCGATTCGAAAACCGACGGCAAGTATGCGGCCCAGGTCGATCAGGCTCAGGACTTCCTGAAGGATCAGGTCCGGCAGGTTGCCGGCACTCCGGAACAACCACAGAGCTGATCGGCGGATCTTTCGAACGAACAAGCTATCTACATCTACCGGTGGGGTCGGGCTCGTGAGAGCCCGGCCCCATCCGCATGTCCGGGGTGGGTCCGGCAACGTCCACCGGGTCGTATGGCGAGCGGCGCCAACGCCGCCATGGGCCGCGGAAGCCTCCGTTTCGACCGCTGGTGGTTGTCCCCCCGGCGCACCTCCGGTGGCGACCGCTAGGGTCTGACCGAAGGGCGTCGGACGCCGACGACGAGCCGGTCTTCCGCCTCCTGGCACGACCGAGATAGGGGGCCGGATGCCGAGCGATTGGGCCTGGCTGCCGCTGGTGGTCTACCTGGCGGATCTGGCCATCAAGATCGTTGCCATCGGCACCATCCCCCGCAACCGGCGGCCCTCCTCGTCGCTGGGCTGGCTGCTGCTGATCGTGTTCACCCCGCTGCTCGGGTTGTTCGTCTTCTTCCTGATCGGCAGCCCCTTCGTCCGCGGACGCCGGGAGCGCGTCCAGCGCCG
>CALMIQ010000251.1 GCA_937863965.1 uncultured Micropruina sp. | reverse complement strand
GCGCTCACCGACCGCGAGGTGGGCACGCTGCTGATCCGGGACGCCGGCTCGCCCCTGGACACCCGGTTCCTGCAGGAGCGCGAGGACCTGCCGAAGATCATCCGGGCCGGACGCCACATCGCCCGGCCGAAGCGCTACTCCCGCAACTTCGCCGAAGAGGTCGAGCCCGACGAGTTGGTCGACGAGGTGGTCACCCAGGCCCAACGTGGCGACGGCTGGGTGAAGATCGTCGGCGACTGGATCGACCGGGACGCCGGCGACCTGACCCCGCTGTGGCCCAAGGAGGTCGCGCGAGAGGCGATCGAGGCCGCCCACGAACACGGCGCCCGCGTCACCGCGCACTGCTTCGACGAGCGCTCGGTCGCCGAGCTGGTGGACGCCGGCATCGACGGCATCGAGCACGGCACCGGCCTGGACGACGAGACCATCGCGGCGATGGCCGAACGGCAGGTGTCGCTGGTGCCGACCATGGTCAACCTGGAGAACTTCCCGAAGTTCGCCGCCGCCGGCGAGGCCAAGTTCCCCCGCTATGCCGCCCACATCCGGGCGTTGCATGCCCGCCGCTTCGAGACGATCGGCAAGGCCGTCGACGCCGGGGTGCCGGTGTATGCGGGTACCGACGCCGGCGGAGTGCATGGTCACGGGTTGATCGCATCCGAGGTCGAACTGCTGGCCCAGGTCGGTGGCAACGACTTTGCGCTTGGTGCGGCGTCGTGGAACGCCCGGCGCTGGCTGGGGCATCCCGGTATCGAGGAGGGTGCGCCCGCCGACATCGTGGTCTTCGCCGATGACCCCCGGGTGACCATCTCGGTGGTGCGCGAGCCGACCCTGATCATCCTGAACGGTCGCGTGGTGGGTGGCTCGGCCGCCTGAATCGCACAGTCCGGCAGGTAGTGAATACGGATTGGTACACTCGATGAAGTGCTGAAACGTTGCACCGCTGCCTGCCGATGCATCGAGCGTGCGAAATCCGTATTCAACAGCTGATGATTTCTGCCACGCCGTTCGGCGCCGGGAGCGCTAGGGTCCGGGAATGGAACCGCACCGGCTGAGCAAGCAGGATGCGTGCCGGCTGGCCGTCCGCGCGCAACTGCTGGACGCCGGGCGCCCGGGGTTCGTCGCCGAGGTGGTCGACGAGCTCACGGTGCTCAATATCGACCCGACCAATGCGATCGCCCCCAGTGAAGACCACATCCTCTGGTCGCGGCTCGGTGGCGGCTACGAGCACGCCCACCTGCAGGCGGCGTCCGAGACCGACAAGACGGTGTTCGAGTACGACGGCATGTACCGGGCGATCGCCGACCTGCCGTTGTACCGGGCGATCATGCGGCGTCCGCTGCGCTACCAGCAGGCCCGGGACTGGATGACCGCGAATGCCGCCTTCCGGCGCGACATCCTGAGCCGGCTGGCCGACGCCGGGCCGTTGCGCACCAGCGACATCCCCGATACCGCCCAACGGCCCTGGGGCTCCACCGGATGGACCAACAACCGCAACGTCACCCAGATGCTCGAGCTGCTGGTCCGGCTCGGCGAGGTGGCGATCGCCGGACGCAGCGGACGCGAGCGCTGGTGGGACCTGGCCGAGCGCTGGTATCCCTCCGGGTTGCCGGAGGTCGACGACGCCGACGTCGACCGGCTGCGCGATGAGCGGCGGCTGCAGTCGCTCGGCATCGCCCGCGCCCGGCAGACCGAGGTGCCGCTCGAACGGATGGACGTCGGCGCGGCCGGCGAACCGGCCGAGGTGGACGGCGTCCCCGGGTCGTGGCGGGTCGATCCGGTCGGCCTGGACGAGCTGTCCCGCCCGTTCGAGGGGCGGACGGCGCTGCTGTCGCCCTTCGACCGGCTGGTCTTCGACCGTGCCCGGGCACAGGAGTTGTTCGGCTTCGAGTACGTGCTGGAGATGTACAAGCCGGCGGCCAAGCGCCGCTGGGGCTACTTCGCGCTGCCGGTCCTGCACGGCGACGCGCTGATCGGGAAGCTCGACGCCAAAGCCGACCGCAGGGCCGGGGTGCTGCGGGTCTTCGCCGCCCACCGCGACACGGAGTGGTCGGCGCGGCAGGCCTCGGACGTCGCCGCCGAGATCACGACGCTGGCGGAGTGGCTCGGGCTCGAACTGGCCGACGCCGAGTAGCCCGCCCGGGGCGACTCCCCGGAGCCTGAGGCGGGTCGTCTCGCCGGCGCGGCCGATCCTCCGAAACGCCTGCGGAGAGGGCACCGGGTTCGCGAGAATTCGGCCGTGCCCAAACGTGTCTTCACCGCCCGTCACCTCACCTACGGCGCCGTTCGCGAGGCCCTGACCGAGGTGGTGCCGCGTCCGCTGGCCTGGGTGACCACCACGTCCCGCGACGGCCAGCCGCATCTGGCCGCGCAGAGTTTCGTCACCCTGGTCTCCGCCGATCCGCCGATGGCCGGCGTCACCCTGTTCGGTGAGCAGGAGACGCTGGCCAACATCGAGCGGAGCCACGAGTTCGTGGTGTCGTTCGCCACCGCCGACAGTGTGCAACGGGCCGAGGAGGTGCTGGGCGAGTTCGAGCCCGACGTCCACGAGTTCGGCGCCGCCCTGCCGCTGGAGAGCGCCGACACCGTGACGGTGCAGCGGCCGTCCGACTCGCCGGTGCACATGGAGTGCCAGCTGCACGCCGTGCTGAACTTCGGCAACGGTCACCTGGTGATCGGACGCCTGACCGCCTTCGTGGTCGACGACGCGGCCCGCGGACCCGGCCGGACGCCGCTGGCGGTCATCGGCAGCTGAGATCGGCCGGCGCCTCGCCGCCGACCAGGGCCCGCCAGTCGTCTGGGTTCAGGCTGCCGCCGGCCGTCCGGCAGGCCTGCGCCACCAACCGTTCCGGGTCGAGCTGGTAGCCGACCGCCAGGCCGCCGCCGGAGGCGTCGTCGCCGCGGGTCTCGAAGGCGAGCACCAGCACCGACCCGTCCGCGCTCAGCCCGACGCCGCGCCGGGTGGACGCCCACCCCTGCGGCGCCGCAACAGACCCGATCAGGGCGTCCGCTGCGGCGTGGTAGAGACTGACGCTGAGATCGGTGGGAATCGACACCAGGCCGGACGCCTCGGTCAGCGGCCATGACCCGGGGAAGCGGCCCGGCAAGCGGCGCTGCAGGTCGCCGGTGCTCGGATTGCGGCGTTCGATCAGTCCGTTGGGGTAGCGCACCCACAGCGATCCGGACGCGAACAGGGCCCGCACCACGCTCTCGGACTGCGCGCCGACCCGGAACCGTTCGGCGCCGGTGGCGGCATCCACCACCCGCAGCGGACCCAGGTCCTGCGGGACCAGGGCGACGGTCGCCAGGTCGTCGCTGATCGCGGCGTCGAACACCTCGTCGTCCACCGCTGCCCTTGTCTCCGAGATCAGCACCCCGGTCCGGGCCTGGTGGCGGGTGATCCGCCCGGTCGCGTCGACCAGCAGTACCGACTGGGCGTCGGCCGCCAGCCGGATCGCCACGATGCGGGAGTTCTCGCGTCCGACGGCCCAGCCGAGGATGCCCTCGGGCAGACCGGGGATCGGCCCTCGCAGGGTTCCGGTGGTGGAACCCGCCGTGACCTGGAGCAGGCTGGCCGCGTCCAGCCAGACCGGCAGGGTCAGTTCGCCCGCGTTCAACCCGTCGTCGGTCCGGGCGACCAGCGCGCCCGACCGTCCGGGCACGTTGCCGACCAGCAGCCCGGTGCGGTCCCCGTCCCTGATGGCCATGCTCTGACCGTCGGGCGACAGCACCACCGCGGGCGAACCGCAGGCGGTGCACGAGGACGGGATCGGCACGCCGGCCGTGGTCGCGGAGCGGCCGGCCGAGTCCGGGTCCCACAGGCTGAGCTCGGCCCCGGCGGCGACCGCGAAGCGGGACGTGGTGCCGAGGAAGAGCACGCCCTGGGGATTCACCTGGGAGATGCCGACGAACGTGGTGGGGGTGGGCACCGAGTTGCCGTTGCCGACCGAGGCATTCGTGTCGCGGACGGACGCCAGGTGCACGCCAGCGGCGTCCGCCACCGCCAACAGCCGGCCGTCGTGGTTGAGCGCGGACGCGGTCTCGTTGGTCATCGGCAGGTAGGCAGACCGCTCGGGACGCTCCTGGTTGCCGTCGGTGCGCCACACCGGCACATCATTGCGGCCGTTCGTGGCGGTGGTGTACCGGCCGTCGGCGGACACCCGTCCGGCTCGCTGCCGCGAACCGTAGAAGAAGTCGCCGCGACTGATCCGGGTGAACGCCGGGAAGCTGCGGACCTCGATCGTGCCGCCGATCACCAGCAGCCGGTCCTCGCCGACGAACTGGACGCCGAACGCCCCGTATCCCTCGGGATCGATCGGGTCGGGCACCGTGCGCTGGCTGCGGCCGGCCAGATCCGCCAGCGTGATGAACGGGCGGTCGCCCTTGGAGGCGATCACGACGCTGCGGCCGGACGGGCTGACCGCGACATGGCCCGGCTGCTGCCCGGAGGGAAGCACCAGGGCGCCGACGCCGGCCGCGGTGGTGAGCTGGATGCCGCCGGAGGCGACCGCGGCCACGACGGTTCCGTCGTCGCTGACCCCGACGTCGTTCACCGCGGCGGGCAGCGTCAGGCGGTGCTGCGGCGTGGCGGCCGCCACGTCCAGGCTGAACACCTCGCCGTTCTCCAGGCCGGCGACCACGAAGCGTCCATCCGCGGACGCCGACAGCGCCGTGATCCCGGCCGCGAACGGGACGAACCGGCGCAGCGCCGGGCTGGCCAGGCTCGCCCGCAGCAGCGCCGCCCGGGTCTCCGGCGTCGGATCGGTGCGATAGGCCTGCACGGCGAGCAGTTGTGCGCGGCGCAGGTCGCGGCCCAGCAGCGAGTCGGCGGTGACCGCCAACTGGCGGGCGAGCAGCGCATTCGCCTGCCGGACCACCTCGTTGCGCTGCACCACCGCGATGATGCCGGCCGCGATCGACGCCACCAGCAGCAGACTCAGCCCGGCGATGGCCAGCTTGGCCAGCCGCCAGCTGCGCCGGTGCTGGGCCACGTCCTCGCCGAGCAGCTCATCACGCGGGACGCCCCGGATCGCCGCGGCCAGGTCGGCGACCTTCTCCTTGAAGCGCGGATCGGCGGCCCCCGACGAGCCCGGCGCGTCGAACCAGCTCAGGTCGCTCCAGCGGGGCTCCTCGCGGAAGGCGCCGCGCAGCGGTGCCGGGACGCAATCGGTGGCGGCGGAGAAGTCGTTGCGGACGCGGTCCCAGGCGAGCGTCCCCTCGTCGTGGACGAGCAGGATCGACGAGGCGTCCTTGTGCTGCAGCCACCATCGGATCTCGGCCGCCACGTACTCGGAGCGGGCCGCCGCCGGGCTGAGCAGCACCACCAGCCAGCGGGCCTCGCGCAACCCCTGCTCGATGGTCGACCACAACCCCGGGTTCGCCGACATGGACGAGTCGTCGCGGAAGATCCGCACCGCCCGCAGCCGATGCCACGGCTTGGCGAAGGTCTGGATCGCGGTCTGCAGCTTCTGCGCCTCCAGCGTGGACGCCGACCGCGCATAGGAGATGAACGCGTCCCACTGCGCCATGCGCCCACCACCCCTTCCCCCGGGATCGCCCACAAGATAGCCCAGCGGACGCCGTGTTGGGGATGCCGGGCGGTCCCGATCGGGGTCTCAATCGGGGACGGTTCCCTGAACCGTTCAGAGAACCGTCCCCTGAACCGGATTCGGGGACGGTTCCGTGAACCGTTCAGCGAACCGTCCCCTGAACCGGAAAGGAACCGTCCCCGTGAACCGGA
>CALMIQ010000250.1 GCA_937863965.1 uncultured Micropruina sp. | reverse complement strand
TGTAAGGTTGTTCGTACGCCGGGCCCGTTCCCGGATGTTGCCGCTGTCACCGAGATGCGGCGCGCAGACGTCCGCATGGGAGCAAAGGAGCGCCTACGATGATCGTCCCGAACCACCACGAGAACCCCCAGGTCCTGAACGAGAATGTGTTGCCGCGGCGCGCGTACTACATTCCGGCCTCCACGCCGCTTGGCCCGCTCGTCGCCGATCGCGAGCGTTCGGACAGGATTCGGATGCTCAACGGGCAATGGGCGTTCCGGTACTTCGAGAGTCTCGGCGACGTGCCGGAGGGTTTCGCCGATGACATCTCGGCGGACTTTGTCGACGTCCCGGTGCCCAGCGCCTGGCAGAACCTCGGGTACGACTCGCATCAGTACACGAACATCCGCTACCCGATCCCGCTCGACCCGCCGCACGTCCCCCGCGAGAACCCGTGTGGGGCGTACGTCCTCGACTTCGACTTTGCACCCAACCCGGACGCGCCGCGGGTGTTCCTGAGCTTCGAGGGCGTCGATTCGTGCTACTACGTGTGGCTGAACGGCCGCTACATCGGCTACAGCCAGATCTCGCACTCGTCGAGCGAGTTCGACGTGACGGACCACCTCGTGGGCGGCACGAATAGGCTCGCCGTCCTCGTCCTCAAGTGGGGCGTCGGCACCTATCTCGAGGATCAGGACAAGTTCCGCTCGAGCGGAATCATCCGCGATGTCTATCTCCTGGAGCGCCCGCACTCGGCCGTCTTCGACTACTTCACGACTACCACATTGGGGCCACTGGGCGCGAGCGTGAGCGTCCGCGCGTCTTTCCTCGGAAGCCCGACGGCGGCCACGGTCATCATCGCGGATGCCACGGGTGCCACGATCGCCTCCGCACCGCTCGAAGCGGCCGCCGGGGACCAGGAGTACACGCACCGGGTGCGCCTCGACATCCCCGCGCCGCACCTGTGGAGCGCGGAGGGCCCGTACCTGTACACGCTCACCATCGAGACCGATCACGAGGTCATCACCGACCGCGTGGGCATCCGGTCGGTGGGTGTCGACGGCACCGCGCTGAAGGTCAACGACCGGGACATCGTGTTCCGGGGCGTCAACCGCCACGATTCGGATCCCGTCACCGGGCCCGTGATCAGCCTCGAACAGCTCATGACCGATCTGCGCCTGATGAAGCAGCACAACGTCAACGCGATCCGCAGCAGCCACTACCCGAACTCGCCGTACTTCTACCAGCTGTGCGACGAGCTCGGCTTCTACGTCCTTGCCGAGGCGGACGTCGAGAGCCACGGGACGCAGATGCAATACCTCAGCGACACCTCGTTCCCCAACCAAGTGCTCCACTGGAACGAACGGATCGCGGACAACCCGGATTTCCTCCCTCTCACCCTCGACCGGATCGAGGCGTGCGTCCGCCGGGAGAAGAACCGCCCCTCGATCGTGCTGTGGTCGCCGGGCAACGAATGCGGGTACGGCCTCACCTTCGAGGAGTCCCTGCGCTGGGTCAAGGACTTCGATCCCGATCGCCTCACGGTCTACGAGAGCTCCTTCTACGACGACAAGAAGCGCCCCTACGACTACTCCGTGATCGACGTGTACAGCCGGATGTACCCCGCGCTCACCGAGGTGCGCGAGTACCTCGATTCGGACCCGGACAAGCCCTTCCTGCTCCTCGAATACTGCCACGCGATGGGCAACGGACCGGGTGACCTCGAGGACTACCACGAGATGATCGTCGCCGAGCGTGCGATGTGCGGAGGCTTCGTCTGGGAGTGGTGCGACCACGCCGTCGTCCTCGGAACCGCCGACGACGGCCGCACCAGCTACGGGTACGGCGGGGACTCCGGGGAGCTCATCCACGATGGGAACTTCTGCGTCGACGGTCTCGTCTCGCCAGACAGGATCCCGCATGTGGGGCTGCTCGAGTTTGCGAGCGTCAACCGCCCAGTGCGCGTGGACGCCTACGACCAGGCAACCGGCGAACTCCGGCTGCGCAACATGCTCGACTTCGCCGACCTCTCGGGCCGCGTCACCCTCAGCTATGAGGTGACTCGGGACGGCGAGGTGGTGGCGGGCGGCACCATCGAGTCGCTCCCATCGATCGCCCCCGGACAGGCGGCGACGGTGCCGTGCCCCGTCGAGGTTCCCGCGTCCGGGCGGTGCTACCTCAGGGTCGCCTCGCACCTCGCTGAGGAGTCGGCACTCGTGCCGGCCGGCCATCGCCTCGGCCTCGACGAGATCCTGCTGGAGAACGGCGATCCCCGGAACCAGGACGCGCTGCGGCTCCTTCCGGCCGACGGCGTTCCGTCCTCTCCTTTGGTCGTGGAGGCGGATGACCGCCGCATCACGATCGGCGGGACCGGATTCGAGTACGTCCTGGACCGCGCCACTGGCCTGTTCGAGTCGATGACGTTTGAGGGGCGCGACCTGCTGACCCGGCCGATGGAGGCGAACGTCTTCCGCGCACCCACGGACAACGACATGTACATCAAAGCGAAGTGGGAGCTGGCCCAGTACCATCGCGCCCACGCATACGCCTACAGCACCGAGTACGCCGTCGGGCCGGACGGCGTGACGGTGACCGCGTCGATGGCGCTCGTGGCGCCGGCGGTGCAGCCGATGGCCCACATGGAGACAACGTGGCACGTGGGTGCCTCGGGTGCCGTCCATCTGGACATGCGGGTGCGCCGGGATGTCCAATTCCCGGAGCTTCCGAGGTTCGGGCTGCGCCTCTTCCTCGACCGCGGGATGGATCAGGTGACCTACTACGGGCTCGGCCCGCACGAGAGCTACCCGGACAAGCACCGGGCGAGCTCGCACGGCAGGTACACGTCCTCCGTTGCCGGGCTCCATGTGGACTACCTGAAGCCGCAGGAAAATGGCAGCCACCACGGCTGCGACTACGTGGTTCTCTCGGACGGCGAGCGATCCATCGCGGCGGTCGCCGAGACGGCCCTCAGCTTCAACGCCTCCCCGTACACGCAGGAGGAACTCGCCGCGAAGGCGCATAACGTCGACTTGGTTCCCGCGGGTGAGACCGTGTGGTGCCTCGACTATGCGCAGAACGGCATCGGTTCGAACAGTTGCGGACCGCAGGTGCTGGAGAAGTACAAGCTCGACGCGGAGGAGTTCCGCTTCGCGTTCACGCTGGTCCCCGCGACTGGTGTTCAGTGAGTAACCCCCATCGAGACGAACAGGTAGATCCATGAGCGAGACAACGAGAACGACGGCCGCCGACGATTCGCGCGAGAAGAAGTACCTGCGCTGGTACAACAAGGTTGGGTACGGCGCGGGAGATGTCGGCGGCAACGTCGTTTACGCGTTCATCGCCTTCTTCGTGATGATCTACCTGACCGACACCGTGGGGCTGAACCCCGGAATCATCGGCACCTTGATCATGGTCGCGAGAATCTTCGATGGGATCTCGGACATCTTCTTCGGCTCGTTGATCGACAAGACGCACACCAAGATGGGCAAGGCGCGCCCGTGGATGTTCTGGGCGTACTTCGGCTGCGCCGCCATGATCGTCGCGATCTTCGCGATCCCACCGAGTCTCGGCGATTTCGCGATGTACGCGTGGTTCTTCATCACCTACGTGCTACTCAACGCCGTCTTCTTCACGGCGAACAACATCGCGTTCTCGACGCTGACCGCACTGATCACGAAGAACGCCGAAGAGCGAGTTCAGATGGGCTCGATCCGCTTCGTGTTCGCCTTCGGGACGAGCCTCCTGATCCAGGTGTCCACGGTTGGCCTGGTGGAAGCGTTTGGCGGGGGTGCGGACGCGTGGCGCAATGTCGCCATCATCTACGCGCTCGTGGGCCTGATCGTGAACACCATTTCCGTGTTCTCCGTGCGGGAACTGCCCGCCGAGGTGCTCTACGAGCGTGGGGATGAGGATGCCGAGGGGGAGCAGGCGGCGATCGTGGCGGATAAGCCGACCCTACTCGCGTCTCTCAAGCTGCTGGTCGCCAACAAGTACTACCTCATGATCGTGCTGGTCTTCATTCTCGGCCAGGTTGCCACCGCCATGCTGGGCATGGGCATCTACTTCATGAAGTACATCCTCGGCGATGCAGGGTACTTCAGCACGTTCGCGTGGTTCATCAACATTCCGATGATCCTCATGTTGATGGCGACGCCGTTCATCGTGAAGTGGGCTGGCAGTATCTACTGGGTGAACCTGTACGGGTACATCATCGGGTTCATCGGCCGCCTGCTCGTGATCGTTGCGGCCTTCATGGGCAACATTCCGCTCATGCTGGTGTTCACGGCGGTGGGATCGATTGGCATGGCGCCACTCCAAGGGACGTTGAACGCCCTCATCGCCGAGGCCTCCGAAAACACGTTCATGACCAAGAACAAGCGCATTGACGGCATGATGTTCTCCGCCACGTCGCTTGGCGTGAAGATCGGTGGCGGAATCGGCGTCGCCGTGACCGGATGGTTGTTGGCCGCTAGTGGTTACGTTGGCAATTCGGACGTGCAGCCGGAATCCGCGTTGAACATGCTGCAGTTCATGTACCTGTGGATGCCAGCGATCGCTCTCGGCATCGTGGCGCTGGTGCTGTCCCGGCTGAAGGTCGAGCAGGCGAACAAGAAGCTACGCGCGGAGCTGGCCGAGGGGGGTCACGACGAGAACCCACTGGTCGTC
>CALMIQ010000249.1 GCA_937863965.1 uncultured Micropruina sp. | reverse complement strand
TGGCCGCGTGCCGGGCCGGCCAGCGTCCGGTTCTCCTTGTTCGAGATCCGGTAGCTGAGGCACCAGCACACGCTGGCGTCCGGTCGCTTCGGCCCGACCATGGTCGCGACGTCGTCGAAGACGGTGGCCGGACGTACCTCGATCGCCATGCCGGGACTGTGCCGCAGCCGGCCCGGACGACGCAACCGGCCGGACGCCGACCGCACGGGGGCCGGGCGGGGATAGGGCGGAACCGAGGACGCCCTCGCCCCACCCTGCCGGGAGCCGGTCGCGCCGGGGCTCGCCGCTGACCGGTGCCCGAGACCTTTCGTCTCAGTCGGGGCGACTTTCGCGATGCGACCAACGAGGCCGCCGCAAGGGGAATAGTGTGACTCTCGTGGCGACGACGACTCTTTCCCCACGCGCTCGGGCCGTCCGCTCATCCGTGGCCATGAAGGTCCTGATGGCGGTGACCGGCCTGATCATGATCGGGTTCCTGCTGATGCACATGTACGGCAACCTGAAGGTCTTCTTCGGTGCCGAATCCTTCGACCACTACGCCCACTGGCTCAAGGGGGACATCCTGTACCCCATCGTGCCGGCGGGCTGGTTCATCTGGATCTTCCGGGCCTTCATGCTGGCGGCGATCGTGTTGCACGCCTGGTCGGCGGCGACGCTCTACCTGACCGCGCGGCGCGCCCGCGGCTCCAACTACGTGAACTCCAAGCCGATCCAGCAGACCTATTCGGCGCGCACCATGCGGTGGGGCGGGGTGATCCTGGCCGGCTTCCTGGTGTTCCACATCCTGCAGTTCACCACCCAGACGATCAAGACCGGCTTCACCAGCGAGTCCGGTCCGTACGAGATGTTCGTGCTGTCGTTCCAGCAGTGGTGGATGGTGCTGATCTACGCCCTGTGGATGGTGACCGTCTGCATGCACATCCGGCACGGCTTCTGGAGCGCCTTCGCCACGCTGGGCGCCAACACGTCGGCGAAGATGCGCACCTGGCTCAACATCGGGGCCTACGCGGTCGCGGTGCTGTTGTACGTCGGCTTCATGATCGCGCCGGTCGCGGTGCTGATCGGAGTCGTGCGCTGATGGCGATCCCGATCCTGGAGCGGCTGGGCCTGCGTGGACGCGGCTCCCGCGGCCAGGAGAACAACCACCCGACCGTTGAGAAGGATGTAGCGATGGCGACGCAGACGATCGAAGAGGCCCCGGCGACCAGCGCCGGCGAGGGACGGCCCTGGATCGAAGGGTCCGAACTGCGCGACACCAAGGCGCCCGCCGGCCCGATCGAGGGCAAATGGGCCAAGCGGCAGTTCGAGGCGAAACTGGTCAACCCGGCCAACCGGCGCAAGCTCACGGTGATCATCGTCGGCACCGGCCTGGCCGGCGGCGCCGCGGCGGCGTCCCTGGGTGAGGCCGGCTACAACGTGCTCAACTTCTGCTACCAGGACAGCCC
>CALMIQ010000248.1 GCA_937863965.1 uncultured Micropruina sp. | reverse complement strand
GGAACGACCTAGTGCTGGAGGTGGCCCCGGGATGAGGGTCATTCGTGATGTCGGGACGCTGCGGACGGCGCTGGCGGACGGCGGGCGCACCGGCCTGGTGCCGACGATGGGGGCCTTCCACGAGGGGCATCTGTCCCTGATCCGGGCCGCGCGCGCGGCCTGCGATCTGGTGGTGGTCTGGCTGTTCGTCAACCCGACCCAGTTCAACGAGGCGGCCGATCTCGCCAACTACCCCAGGGACGAGGAACGGGACGCGGCGTTGGCGGCCGCGTCCGGCGCCGACATCCTGTTCGCTCCCACGGTCGAGCAGGTCTACCCGGCGGGGTTCGCCACTACGGTCACCGTCGCGGGGCTGGGCGAGACCCTGGAGGGTGCCCACCGCCCGGGGCACTTCGCGGGCGTCGCCACCGTGGTGGCGAAGATGCTGAACATGGCCGGGCCCGACGTGGCGTACTTCGGCGCGAAGGACGCCCAACAGGTCGCCGTCGTCCGCCGGATGGTGCGCGATCTCGACATCCCGACCCGGATCGAGGTGCTGCCGACCGTCCGGGATGCCGATGGGTTGGCGCTGAGCAGTCGCAACGTCCGGCTCGACGCCGAGGAGCGTGGGCGTGCCACCGCGCTGTACCGTGGCCTCTGCGCGGGTCGGGCGGCGCTCGCAGCCGGCGAGCACGACGCCGCCGCCCTGACGAAACTGGTCGAGGAGACGCTTGTGCGAGCCGGTGCTGTGGTCGAGTACGTCGCCGTCGTCGATCTCGATACCTTCGAGCCCGTCGCCCGGGTCGAGCGGCCCGCTCTGGTGGCCGTCGCCGGCTGGGTCGGCGCGACGCGGCTGATCGACAACCTGGAGGTCGCCCCGTGATCCGGACGATGCTGAAGAGCAAGATCCACCGCGCCACGATCACCGATTCCGACCTCCACTACGTCGGCTCGATCACGGTCGACCCGGAGCTGCTGGAGGCCGCCGACATCCACGTGCACGAGCAGGTGACGGTGGTCGACATCAACAACGGGGCACGCTTCGAGACGTACACGATCGCCGGACGCCGCGGCTCCGGCGACCTGAAGATCAACGGCGCGGCCGCGCGCCTCGTGCACACCGGCGACATCGTGATCCTGATCTCCTACGGCCAGTACTCCCCCGACGAACTCGCCGCCTACCTGCCGCGGGTCGTCCACGTGGACTCCGCGAACAGGATCCTCGCCGTGGACGCCGACACCACCGCTCAGCCGAACCACTGAGGACCGACGATGTCGACCGGGAAGCGGGACACGGCGCGGCGTGAGCGCATGACAGTGGAATCACTTGCTCGGCTGAAGGCGGCCGGGGAGCCCGTCGTGATGGTGACCGCCTACGACTACCCCAGCGCGCGGATCGCCGACGAGGTGGGCGTGGACGTCGTGCTGGTCGGCGACTCGGCCGCCAACGTCGTGCTGGGTTACGACTCGACCGTGCCGGTGACGGTGGAGGAAATGCTCGTCCTGACCCGCGCCGTCCGGCGGGGGCTTCAGCGGCCGCTGCTGGTGGCCGACCTGCCGTTCGGTTCCTACGAGGCGTCCGACGAGACCGCGGTGCGCACCGCCCAGCGGTTCGTCAAGGAGGCCGGGGCGGACGCCATCAAGATCGAACGCGGCGGCACCTCGGTGGACCGGGCCCGCGCGATCGTCCAGGCCGGCATCCCGGTGATGGGCCACGTCGGGCTCACCCCTCAGGCCGCCGTCCGGCACGGTGGCTACAAGGTGCAGGGCCGCACCGCCGCACAGGCCGAACAGCTGCTGCGGGACGCCCTCGCCCTCCAATCGGCGGGCTGCTTCGCCATCGTGCTGGAGGCCGTCCCCGCGGCGGTCACCGAGTTGCTGACCCCCACGCTGGACTGTGTCACGATCGGCATCGGCGCCGGGGCGTCCGTGGACGGACAGGTGCTGGTCTGGCACGACCTCCTCGGTCTGACCGCCGGGCCGGTGGCCAGGTTCGTCCGCAAGTTCGCCGACCTGCGCTCGGACGCCGTCGCCGGGCTGGCCGCCTACGCCGGCGCGGTGCGGCAGCGGGAGTTCCCGGCCCCGGAACACACCTATCGGATCGA
>CALMIQ010000247.1 GCA_937863965.1 uncultured Micropruina sp. | reverse complement strand
CCGTCCCCGGCGTTCACCCAACGTCGGAGCCCGCCCGTCGGGCCGTACTCACCAGGACGACGTGGTGATGCCGGGCAGGTAGCCGCCGTGGGCGAGCTCGCGGAAACGGACCCGGCTGACCCCGGCCCTGCGCAGGTAGCCGCGCGGGCGTCCGTCCACTCGGTCCCGGTTGCGGACGCGGGTCGGGCTGGCGTCCCGGGGCAGCCTGGACAGCGCCGCGTAGGCGGCGAGCCGCGCGGAGTCGGTGGGCGCAGTCCGGGCCTGTTCGCGCAGCGCGGCGCGTCTCGCGGCGTACCGGGCGACGGTGGCGCGGCGCCGTTCGTTGGCGGCGACCATGGCCTTGCTCGCCATCAGCGGGACTCCTTGAACTCGACATGGCGGCGGACGATCGGGTCGTACTTGCGCAGCGACATCCGCTCCGGGTCGTTGCGGCGGTTCTTCCGGGTGACATAGGTGTAGCCGGTGCCGGCGGTCGAGCGCAGCCGGACGATCGGCCGGATCTCCCTGCCCTTCTTGCCCGCCATCAGAGCCGCACCCCGCTGCGCAGCAACTCGGCGACGACCACCTCGATGCCGCGGCGGTCGATGGTCTTGATCCCGCGGGCGCTCACCGTGAGGGTGATCTGCCGGCCCAGGCTCGGCACCCAGTAGCGCTTGCGCTGCACGTTCACGTCGAAGCGGCGGCGGGTGCGCCGATGCGAGTGCGGGACGTTGTTGCCGAAGCCGGGGCGGGCCCCGGTCACCTGGCAGGTTCGTGACATCCGAGTCTCCTATGACATAATGAGAACGACAATCATTAACGTTAGCAGGAGATCATGAAGAAGGACATCCACCCCACCTACCGCCAGGTCGTCTTCCGCGACCGGGCCGCCGGCTACGCGTTCCGCACCGGATCGACGCTCACCTCGGGCGAACTGATCGACTTCGAGGGCGACCGGTACCCGGCGATCGACGTCGACATCTCCGTGGCCAGCCACCCGTTCTGGAGCGGCCGCGAACGGATCGTCGACACCGAAGGACGGGTCGAGCGTTTCCGGCGCCGCTACCCGAGCAGCGGAGCACGACGGTGAAGGTGCGCAACTCCCTGCGGGCCCTGAAGCAGCTGCCCGGCGCCCAGATCGTGCGTCGCCGCGGCCGGACCTTCGTGATCAACAAGGCCAACCCGCGGATGAAGGCGAGGCAGGGATGAGCGCCGCGAAGGTCCCGGCGATCCTGGTCAGTGGCATCGCCGAGCAGCCGATGGCGGCCGCCACCATCGCCCTGCAGTGGGACCTGCCCTCGGCGGTGGTCGTCCGTCACGACGTCGACCCCGAGCGGGAGGTGCTCACCCGGACCGTCTCCGACCTCACCGGGCTGCTCGAGGAGGTCGAGATCGACGTCGACCACGCCTGCGTCAGCTGCGCCATCCGCAACGACGTCGTCCCGACCCTGGAACGGCTGGCGGCAACCGGACGCTGGGGCGCGATCGTCGCGCACCTGCCGATCACCGCCGACCCGGTGCAGGTGTGCCGGGCCGTCGATCTCTTCGCCGATGCCGCCCCGCACCTGCGGATCGCCGCCACCGTGGTGGCGCTGGACGGCGAGACGCTCGTGGAAGACCTCCTCGGCCGGGACCGGCTGCTTGATCGCGGCCTACCGGTCCGCTCCGATGACGACGCGGGCGTGGCCGAGACCGCCTCGGCGATGGCCGAGTACGCCGACGTCGTCGGCGTGACCGGTGAGTTGGACGCCGCCGGGCGCGAACTGCTCGGTCTGCTCGTGCGTCCCGGCGTCCGGGTCGTGGATGCCACCGCCGAACTCGATCCGGCGACGCTGCTGGCCGCAGTCCGCCGGCACGAGCACAGCGAGGACTGGGTCGCGGTCGTTCGCCGCGACCCGTTGCCGGACGCGGTGAGCGGCGCGGCCTGGGTGCTCGACTTCCGTTCCGACCGACCCTTCCATCCCGACCGGCTGCAGCAGACCATCGCCGTGCTGGGTGGTGGCCCGCGCCGCTCCCGGGGCTGCTTCTGGCTGCCCAGCCGTCCGGCGCAGGTGTGCCAATGGGACGGTGCCGGCGGCACGCTGAGCATCGGCCACTGCGATCACTGGGACGAGCACGGGCCACTCACCCGGATCGTCGTGGTCGGCATGGACGACGGCCGCGAGCAGCTCGCCGAGGCGTTCCGGTCGTGCCTGCTCACCGACCACGAACTGGCCGAGCGGGGTCCGTACTGGGAGGTCATGGACGACGGCTTCGAGCCCTGGCTCGGTCCCGTCCGGCGGCTGATCATCGAGGAGGCGTCCTGATGGCGGTGCCCAAACGCAAGATGTCCCGTAGCAACACCCGGCACCGGCGATCGCAATGGAGGGCCGCGGCGCCCGACCTGGTGCCGATCACCATCCGCGGCGTGACCCACCGGGTGCCGCGCCGCTTGGTGCGGGCCTACCAGCGCGGACTGATCGAGCCGTCCGAGAGCTGACCCGCCGTTGGCGGGGACGGTTCTCGCCGGTCGAGTTTCGAACGCCGGGGACGGTTCTTGCATCGGCCAGGAACCGTCCCCGAGTCACCCAGGGACGGTTCCTGCATCGTTCGGGAACCGTCCCCGGCTCGAGCCCGGACTTGGGCGAGCGCCGGCGTCCCTAGACTGAGCGCCGTGACGGACTTCGCCCTGGACCTGCCGCTGATCCACGCCGGGAAGGTGCGCCGGCTCTACGCGATGCCCGACGGCGACATCCTGATGGTGGCCACGGACAACATCTCGGCCTTCGACCAGGTGCTGTCGACGCCGATCCCCGACAAGGGGGCCATCCTCAACCAGCTGTCGCTGTGGTGGTTCGAGCAGCTCGCCGATGTCGTCGGCAACCACGTCGTCAGCACCGATGTCCCCGCCAGCGTCCGGGGCCGCGCGGTGGTCGTCGACCGGTTGGACATGGTGCCGGTGGAGTGCGTCGCCCGCGGCTACCTGACCGGGTCGGGCTGGGCCGAGTACCGGGCGTCCGGCACCGTGTGCGGGATCGAACTGCCGGACGGCCTCGTCGACGGCTCCCGGCTGCCGCAGCCGATCTTCACCCCGGCGATCAAGGCGCCGCTGGGCGAGCACGACGAGAACGTCGACTTCGCCACCATCGTCGACCTGCACGGCCAGGAGCTCGCCGACCAGCTGCGGGAACTCACCCTGGCGATCTACGCGCGCGCCGAGGGCATCGCCCGCGGCCGCGGCATCATCCTGGCCGACACCAAATTCGAGTTCGGACGCCGCGGCGACGGCACGATCGTGCTGGCCGACGAGGTGCTCACCCCCGACTCCTCCCGGTTCTGGGACGCGGCGCTGTGGCAGCCCGGGGTGGCGCTGCCGTCCTTCGACAAGCAGTTCGTCCGGGACTGGCTGACCCACGAATCGGGCTGGGACAAGGCGTCCGACACGCCGGCGCCACCGCTGCCGGACGACGTCATCGCCGCCACCCGCGCCAAGTACGTGGAGGCTTACGAGAAGCTCACCGGACGCAGCTTCGTGGCCTGATCAGCCGTTCGTTCGGCGCTCGATCAGTATGCCGGCGAGGAGCGCGTCCGCCGTCGGCAGTTCGGCGATCGAGTCGGCGACCGCCCGTGCCGCCCGTCGGTAGGAGTCGGCGTCGAGCACGCGGCCCAGGGCGGCGCGGATCGCGGCCGGGGTCGCCGCGTCGGGGTCGAGGACGATGCCGGCGCCGGCGGACGCCACGGCGGCGGCGTTGCCGAACTGATCGGCACCCATCGGCAGCAGCACGAGCGGCAGTCCGAACGCCAGCGCCCCGAGTGCCGTGCCCGCCCCGGCGTGGCAGACCACCGCGGAGCAGGTCGGCAACAGCAACGCCTGTGGCACGAAACGCTCCACCGCAACGTTGGCCGGCAGCGGCCCCAACCCGGCGGGATCCACCGCATTCCCCGTCGTGGCGAGGACGTTGACCGGGAGGTCGGCAACCGCCTCGAGCAGGCCGCGCCAGGCCTCGGTCGAGGTGTACACCGTGCCCAGGGTGAGATACACGGTGCGTGGATGCGTGAGCCGCCGGAACGACTCCGGAAGCGTTGCGCCGGTCGGCGCCTCCCCGACATCGGGCCGCAGCGGACGGACGTCCCGCCACGGGCGCCCCGGCGGATGCAGGACGGGCGGGAACGGGTCGATGTAGGGCGCCGCCAGGTACTGCTCGGTGGCGTCCGGCCGGCCCAGGGCGCGGGCGACCTCGGCATGACCGCGTGCGGCGAGGTCGATGAATCCCGGGAAGTCCGCACCGAGACCGTGCACCAGGCGCTGCCCGCTGGTCGGGTGGATGTAGCTCGCACCCAGCTCGTACAGCTCCTGCACCACGACGTCGACCGGCGACCGTTCGGTGAGGCCGGCCAGTTCCGCGGCCCGGGCGGCCGACGGGTTGATGAACAGGCGCTGGACGTTGGTCCAGAGGATCTGCTCATCGGTCGCCCCGGGCCCGGGTGGCCGAGGCAGCCCGACCTGATCGATCTCCGCCTTGGACGGCCCGACCGGCCAGGCGGTGAACCCGCGCCGCTCGATCTCGTCGCTCAGGTCCGGCCCGGTGGCGATGATCACCTCGTGACCGGCTCGCCGGGCCGCACCGGCGAGCGGCAGCATCGGCAGCAGATGACCGGTGAGCGGCGAGGAACTGAACAGAATGCGCACGGGGTGAGGAGCCGGGGCGAGCGCGCGGTGATACCCACCGGCGTGCGCCGGCGGACACCCACCGGGGACACCCACCCGCATGAGCCGGCGACACCCACCGGGACACCCACCGACGTGCGCCGGCGCCACCCACCGGCCGACGCCGGCCGCGGCCCGACGATCACACCCGGCCCACTCCCCGGAGCGCGGCGAACGGCCCGGTTTGCGCCGATAGGATGCCGGTCATGGCGCGCGTGATCGTGGATGTGATGCCCAAGCCCGAGATCCTGGATCCCCAGGGCAAGGCCGTCACCGGGGCCCTCAGGCGGCTCGGGTTCGAGGGTCTGACCGTCCGGCAGGGCAAGCGGTTCGAGGTGGACGTCGAGGGCGACCTGACCGACGAACGCCTCGACCAGGTGCGTGAGGCGGCCGAGAAACTGCTTGCCAACACCGTGATCGAGGCCTTCGACGTCCGGGTCGAGCAGTGAGCCGGATCGGCGTCGTCACCTTTCCGGGTTCGCTGGACGACCACGACGCCCAGCGCGCCGTGAGGCTGGCCGGCCACCAGCCGGTGGCCCTGTGGCACGCGCACGAGTCGCTGCAGGACGTGGACGCGGTGATCCTGCCGGGCGGCTTCTCCTACGGCGACTACCTGCGCTGCGGCGCGATCGCCCGGTTCAGCCCGATCATGACCGAGGTGATCGCCGCCGCCGACCAGGGACTCCCCGTGCTCGGCATCTGCAACGGCTTCCAGGTGCTCTGTGAGTCGCATCTGCTGCCCGGCGCGCTGATCCGCAACGACGTCCGCACCTTCGTCTGCCGCGACCAGAGGCTGCGGGTGGAGTCGGTCGACACCGTCTGGACCTGCGCCTTCGACGCCGGCCAGGAGATCACCATCGTGCTGAAGAACGGCGAGGGCGGGTTCGTCGCCGACCCCGACACCATCGCCCGGCTGGAGGGCGAGAACCGGGTGGTCTTCCGCTACCTCGACGACAACCCGAACGGCTCGCTGAACGACATCGCCGGCATCACCAACGCCCGCGGCAACGTCGTCGGGCTGATGCCGCACCCCGAGCACAACATGGAGGAGTTGACCTCGCCGAGCCTGGACGGCCGGACGTTCTTCGCCTCCCTCGATCGCTACCTCTCCGCGCTGGTCGGCTGACCCCCGGGATCGACCGAACCCGCCCCCCGGCTGGCCCGGAACACCCGGGTCGCGAGCGGGCCGTGCCCGAGCGAGGCCAGCCGCCGGGCGCCGTGCAGGCCGTCCCCGAGGGGCTCGCTCAGCTCGAACGACGGCCAGTTCATGGTGAGGAAGGCGACGAATCGCTCGTGCACGCGGGCCGACTCGAACGTCTTGCCGAGGGCGCACACCGCCGGCGGCTGGTCGCGGCCCAGACCCACCCGGTGCGCGGCGGCCACGACCGCCTCCGACAGATGGGCGGCCGCCTTGTCCAGGATGTTCCGGGCCACCGGATCGCTGACGGCCGCCTCGTCCACCTTGGCCGCATAGGACGCCACCCGCGCCACCCGGTCGGGATCGGCCTGCAACTCCAGATAGGCCAGTTCCAGGTCGTCGAACTCGTCCTGCAGCATCTCGGTCAGCACGGTCCACTCGCGGCGCCCGTCGTAGCCCCGCATCGCCGCCTCGAGCGCGTTCCGGCCGATCCAATAGGCCGACCCGGAGTCGCCCATGATCCAGCCCCAGCCGTCCACCCGGGCCACCTCGTCGGCACCGACAGCGAGGGTCACCACGCCGGTCCCGGAGGCGACCATCACGCCCGGGGCGTCGCCGAGCGCACCCAGGAAGCCGGTCGTCGAGTCGTGGGCCAGGGCCACCTCGGTGATCGAGGTGTCCTGCAGGTCGGCCAGCGCCGCGGCGGCGTCCGGACGATCGAGACCGGTGGAACCGCAGGCGAGGACGCTGGGCCGATGCCCGGTCTCCGCCAGCAGAGTGCGTACTCGCTCGGCGATCTGGGGCTCGATCGGACGACTGGTGTCGACCCCGGGACCGGAACCGCCGAGCCAGTCCGGGCCGGTTCCGGAGAGGCTCCACGAGATGCTGGTCTGACCGCAGTCGATGGCCAGGACACCGCCTGACGAGTAGGACATGACGTTCACCGCCCTCCGTAGGCTGGGAATTCTAGGCCCGCGGGCGCGGCGCCACGCCGGTTACGTACCCAAATCCCGCCGCGGGACGCGCGTTCGCCGGTGGCGGCGAGACGGTAGCTTGTGGGGCGTGGTCGACACCGTTGCACATGCCGCCGAAACCCCCGAACTGGAGCAGCCCTGGGCCGCGCTGGGACTCCGCGAGAACGAGTACCTGAAGATCCGCGAGATCCTGGGTCGCCGGCCCAGTTCCTGCGAGCTGGCCATGTACTCGGTGATGTGGTCCGAGCACTGCTCGTACAAGTCGTCCAAGGTGCACCTGAAGAAGTTCGGCGAACTCGGCCGCGACACCCCGCGCGGGAAGCTGCTGGCCGGCATCGGCGAGCAGGCCGGCGTGGTCGACATCGGCGGCGACTGGGCGGTCACGTTCAAGATCGAGTCGCACAACCACCCCTCCTACGTCGAGCCCTACCAGGGCGCCGCGACGGGCGTGGGCGGCATCGTCCGCGACATCCTGGCGATGGGCGCGCGCCCGATCGGCGTGATGGACCCGCTGCGCTTCGGCCCGCTGGAAGCCCCCGACACCGCGCGCGTGCTGCCCGGGATCGTCGCCGGCGTCGGCGGCTACGGCAACTGTCTCGGCTTGCCGAACATCGGCGGCGAGGTGGTCTTCGACCCGACCTACTACGGAAACCCTCTGGTCAACGCCCTGTGCGTGGGCGTGCTGAAGCATGATGACCTGCACCTGGCATTCGCCCGCGGCACCGGCAACAAGGTGATCCTGTACGGGGCGGCGACCGGCGGCGACGGCATCGGCGGGGCGTCCATCCTGGCGTCCGAGACCTTCGACGCGGACGGACCGGCGAAGCGTCCCAGCGTCCAGGTCGGCGACCCGTTCATGGAGAAGCTGCTGATCGAGTGCACCCTCGAGCTGTTCGCCGAGAACCTGATCTCGGGCATCCAGGACCTGGGTGCGGCCGGGCTGTCGTGTGCGACGTCCGAGCTGGCCAGCGCCGGCGACGGCGGCATGCACGTGAACCTGAACACGGTGCCGCTGCGCGATCACACGCTGGCGCCGGAGGAGATCCTGATGAGCGAATCGCAGGAACGCATGATGGCGGTCGTCGAGCCGCAGAACGTCGAACGGTTCATGGAGATCTGCGCCAAGTGGGACGTCCTGGCCACGGTCGTCGGCGAGGTCACCGACGGCGACCGACTGATCATCGAATGGGACGGCGAGGTGGTCGTCGACGTCGACCCGGCCACCGTCGCCCATGAGGGCCCGGTGTACGAACGCCCCTACGCCCGTCCCGACTGGCTGGACGCCCTCAACGCCGACTCCTCCAATGCGCTGCCGCGGGCTCGCAGCGGGGAGGAGCTGGCCGACACGGTGCTGCGGCTCGCCGGCTCGCCGAACCTGTGCGACAAGTCGTGGGTGACCGACCAGTACGACCGCTACGTGCGCGGCAACACCGTGCTCGCCCAGCCCGAGGACGGCGGCGTCCTGCGGATCGACGAGGAGACCGGCCTCGGCATCGCGCTGGCGACCGACTGCAACGGTCGGCTGGCCTACCTCAACCCCTACCTGGGTGCCCAGCTGGCCTTGTGCGAGGCGTATCGCAACGTCGCCGTCACCGGTGCCGAACCGGTCGCGATCACCGACTGCCTGAACTTCGGCTCGCCGGAGGATCCGGCGGTGATGTGGCAGTTCTCCGAGGCCATCCTCGGCCTGGTGGACGGCTGCAAGGCCCTCGGCACCCCGGTCACCGGCGGCAACGTGTCGTTCTACAACCAGACCGGCGAGACCAACATCATCCCGACGCCGGTGGTCGGCGTGCTGGGCGTGATCGACGACGTCGCCGACCGGATCGGCATCGGCTTCGCGCACCCCGGGGACGCCGTGTTCCTGCTCGGCGAGACCGGCGAGCACTTCGCCGGGAGCACCTGGGCGGAGGTCATTCACGATCACCTCGGCGGCATGCCGCCGCTGCCGGACTTCGACCACGAGCAGCGGCTGGCCCGAGTGCTGGTGGCGGCGTCCAAGGCGCGCCTGCTGAGTTCGGCGCACGACCTGGCCGACGGTGGGCTGTCCCAGGCGCTGGTGGAGTCCTGCCTGCGCCGCGGACTCGGCGTGGCCATCACCCTGCCGGACGGCGACCCGACCGTGCAGCTCTTCTCGGAGACCCCCGGGCGGGTGCTGGTCTCGTTGCCCGGCTCAGCTGCCGCGGAGTTCGGCGCGTTGTGTGCCGAGCACGGCATCGGCCTGCAGCGGCTCGGCGAGGTCACCGAGTTGGCCGAGTTCGAGGTGGTCGGCCGGTTCAACCTGCCACTGGACGAGGTCCGTGCCCGCTGGGCCGCGCCGCTCCCGGAGGCGATGGCGCACTGAGCGCGCCACGTGAGCCGGGTCGGATTCGGATCGGTCTGAAATCGACCACAGAGTCGGTGCTCATCGGGCCGGGCGCAGCGGTGAGCCACGGACCGGACCGACCACTCCGTAGTCGATTTCAGGCGGTTGGCCGGTACCGCCACGAACGACGGCACTCCCGGGTGCACCGGGTTGACCTACTGACAGCCGGGCCACGCAAGAATCTCGATTGCACTCCCGGGTGCACCGGGTGGTCTCCGGGTTGACCCTGCTGTCGGGTTGGGTGGGCGTGCGCAAGAATGGAGCGATCCGGGCAGGCAGCCCTGCACCCTAGTACGACAGTGAGCGGACAATGACTCAGAACCCGTGGGAGCGCCCCGTCGAGAGCGAGCAACCGAGTGCCGCGGAGTTCCCGCAGGCGGCAAGCTCCGAGGATCAGCAGTACCAACCGTGGTCCGCTCCGCAACCGTCGCCCCAGCCGGAACCGGCGGCAGAGCCGGAACCGTGGGCCCAACCGGAACCATGGACCCAACCGGAACCGGTGGCACAGTCGGAGCCGACCGGTCAGGACACCCCCGTGCCGGACGAGTTCGACCAGCCCGTCGCCGTGTCCGAGGTGCCCGATGCGGATCCGACGCTCACCCAGCCCGACGTCGTCGAGACCGAGGTGGTCGAGGCCGAGCTCGTCGACCAGGGCGATGCCGAACCGGAGGAACCCGCTGACGACGGGGTCGCCGAGGCTCAGTTCGTCGAGGAGAACGTGGTGATCGTCGATGCGCCGGTGAACGAGGACGCGCTGCCCGTCGAGGATGCCGCTGCCGAGGACTTGGTGCCGGTCGATGACGCACCCGTCGAGGACCTGGTGCCCGCTGACGACGCGGCCGCGGAGGATATGCCGGCTGACGACGCACCCGTGGAGGAGGTCGCCCCGACCGCAGACGCCGCACCCGAGCAGGCCGGCTACGACGCCTACGACGAGTTCGAGGAGGAGGAAGCCACCGGCGAGGGCATGCCGGAGGCGCCCGAGCACCCGCACGCAGCCCCGCTCGAGCCCGTCGTCGAGGACGCGCCCGCCGAGGAGAACGTGGTGATCGTCGACGCGCCCGTAAGCGGGGACGCCGCGCCCGTCGAGGAGGCGCCCGCCGAGGAGAACGTGGTGATCGTCGACGCGCCCGTGACCGAGGACGCCGTGCTGGCCGAGGACGCGCCTGCCGAGGATCTCGCGCCGGCCGTGGACGCACCGGCTACGGACGCCACGGCCGACTACGACGCCGCACCCGGCTACGACGCCTACGACGACCTCGAGGAGGAGGAAGCCACCGGCGAGGGCATGCCGGAGGCGCCTGCTCATGACGAGCAGCCCCAGCCCGGATCCGCCGCGCCCGACCTCGATCTGGGGCAGGCGCAGCCTCCGGCCCCGGTCGCGACCGACTTCGATGCCGCCGCCAGCGACCGGACGCCCCAGGCTCCCGCCGCCCCCACCGGGTCGCCCCTGGACCTCCCCGGCAGCCTGCCGCCCTCGGCGCCCGGAGCCTTCGATCTCGGCACCCCGCCGCCCGGTGCGGCGTCCGGCCCGTTCGGCTTCGACCAGCCCACGCAGAGTCAGCCCGCCTCCTACGGTCAGCCCGGCCCCTATGGCCAGCCCGGCCCGTACGGCCAGACGCAGCCCACGCAGCCCCCCGGGTACGGCCAGCCCGCCGCGTACGGCCAACCCGGTGGCTACGGTCAGCCGACCCAGCCGTACGGCCCGCCCGGCGGCGCACCGTCCGGGCCCCCGACGCCCTACGGTTCCTACGGACAGCCCGGCGAGCCACCCGCGCCGACCACGCCCTACCCGGCGGGCTACGGCCAGCCCGGCTACGGACAGACCCCCGGTGCGCAATCGGCCAGCGCACCCTCGGCGCCGTCCGCGCCCTACGGCCAGCCCGGCCAGCAGGGCGGCTACGGCCAGCCCACCACTCCCTACGGTCAGCCGTCCCAGCCGGGAGGGTACGGGCAGCCGGGTGGCGCGCCGTCCGCGCCGTCGGCCTCGCAGTACGGCCAGCCCGGCGGGTACGGGCAGACCGAGTACGGTCAGCCTTCCCAGTCGGGGTATGGACAGCCGGGATCCGCGCCGTCCGCGCCGTCGGCCTCGCAGTACGGCCAGCCGGGCGCGCACGGGCAGTCCGAGTACGGGCAGCCCCAGCCGTCCTTCGGCCAGCAACCGCCCGGGTTCGGCCAGTCCCAGCAGCCGCCCTACGCCGACCCGCAGGGCCAGCCGCCCTACGGTCAGCCGTCCTACGGTCAACAGGGTCCCTACGGACAGCAGAGCCCCTACGGCCAGCAGGGATCGTTCGGTCAGCAGTCCCCGTACGGCTATGGGCAGACCGGTCAGCAGCCCGGCTACGGCATGCAGCCCTACGGCGGGCTCAGCCCCAACGAGGAGAAGACCTGGGCGATGGCCGCGCACTGGTCCGGGCCGGCGGCGTCCGTGGTCACCGCCGGCGTCCTGGGCTGGCTCGGGCCGCTCATCGTGATGACCACCCAGGGCAAGAAGAGCCCGCGCGTCCGGGCCGCCGCGGTGGACGCGCTGAACTTCCAGATCACCGTCGCGATCGGCATCATCATCAGCTACATCCTGATGGGCGTCTTCATCGGCGCCATCCTGTTGCCCCTGGTCGGCCTGGCCAGCGTGATCCTGTCGATCATGGGCGCCGTGTCCGAGAACCAGGGCCGGCCGTTCAAGTACCCGTTCTCGCTCAAGATCGTGAAGTAGCCGCGACCCGGCACCCGCTGACCGGCATCCGACTCCCAACCGCTCGCCTGATCGTTCGGGGCTCGCTCTACGGAGCGAGCCCCGAACGGTTGGGTGAGCGCGCCGGGAACGGTCCGGCGCGGGGGAGGATGGGGAGGCGGATCCGGGTTCCTCGTGGCGGTCGGGCGATCGTGCGGGTCAGGGTAGAGTGAGCGCGTGCTTCGTCCGGATGGTCGCCTCACTCACGATCTAGACCCCCAGGACAAGGGACCCCAGGACGCCTGCGGCGTCTTCGGCGTGTGGGCGCCGGGGGAGGAAGTGGCGAAGCTCTCCTACTTCGGACTGTTCGCGCTGCAGCACCGCGGCCAGGAGTCGGCCGGCATCTCGGTCAGCAACGGCGAGCGGATGATGGTCTTCAAGGACATGGGTCTGGTCTCCCAGGTGTTCGACGAACCCACCCTGAACTCGCTGAACGGGCACCTGGCGATCGGCCAGTGCCGCTATTCGACGACCGGCGCCAGCGTGTGGAGCAACGCCCAGCCCACCTTCCGGGCGACCGAGTCCGGCGGTCTGGCGCTGGCTCACAACGGCAACCTGACCAACACCGACGAGCTGGAACGCTGGCTCAAGGAGCGGGACGCCAGCCAGGAGGTGCCGCACAAGGACCGGATGGACTCCACCAGCGACACCGCCCTGGTCACCGCGATCATGGCCACCTACTCGCACCTCGGCGCGCACGGCGCGGCGATGGAGGTGCTGCCCCGGCTGCGCGGCGCGTTCTGCTTCGTGTTCATGGACGAGCACTCGCTCTACGCCGCCCGTGATCCGCAGGGCATCCGTCCGCTGGTTCTCGGACGCCTGGCGAACGGCTGGGTGGTCTCCAGTGAGACCGCGGGCCTGGACATCGTCGGCGCCACCTTCATCCGCGAGGTCGAACCCGGCGAGTTGATCACCATCGACGAGGGCGGGCTGCGGTCGGCTCGGTTCGCGGACGCCGACCCCAAGGGCTGCCTGTTCGAGTACGTCTACCTGGCCAGGCCCGACACCCTGATCAGCAACCGCCGGGTCCACTCGGTGCGGGTCGAGATCGGCCGCACCCTGGCCCTGGAGGCGCCCGCGGACGCCGACCTGGTCATCCCGACCCCCGAATCGGGCATCCCGGCCGCCATCGGGTACGCCGACGCCTCCGGCATTCCCTACGGACTCGGCCTGACCCGCAACGCCTACGTCGGCCGCACCTTCATCCAGCCGTCGCAGACCATCCGGCAGCTGGGCATCCGTCTCAAGCTGAACCCGATCCGGGACGTCATCGAGGGCAAGAAGCTGGTCGTCGTGGACGACTCGATCGTGCGCGGCAACACCCAGCGGGCACTGGTGAAGATGCTGCGCGAGGCCGGCGCCGCCGAGGTGCACGTGCGGATCTCGTCCCCGCCGGTGCAGTGGCCATGCTTCTACGGCATCGACTTCGCCACCCGCGCCGAGCTGATCGCGCCCGGGCTGAGCACCGAGGAGATCTGCCGCTCGATCGGCGCCGACTCGCTGGGCTACATCAGCCTGGAGGGGCTGGTGGCGTCCACGGGGCTGCCGAAGAAGACGCTGTGCCGGGCCTGTTTCGACGGGGTGTACCCGGTCGAGGTGCCCGCGGGGCGAGCCGAGAAGATGCGGTTGGAGCAGAGTCGGTTGGAGCAGGGGAGGACCGCGTGAGCGGAGTGGACCAGGCGGTGTCGGCGTACGCGGCGGCCGGTGTCGACATCGAGGCCGGCGACCGCGCGGTCGAGCTGATGAAGGCCCACGTGGCGGCCACCCGGCGTCCCGAGGTGCTGGGCGGGCTGGGCGGCTTCGCCGGCTTCTTCGACGCCTCGGCGCTGGCCCGCTACGACCACCCCGTGCTGGCCACGTCCACCGACGGCGTGGGCACCAAGGTCGCGATCGCGCAGGCGCTGGACGTCCACGACACCATCGGCTGGGACCTGATCGGCATGCTGGTCGACGACCTGGTCGTCACCGGCGCCGAGCCGCTGTTCGTCACCGACTACATCGCCTGCGGGAAGGTGGTCCCCGAGCGGATCGCCGCCATCGTCAAGGGCATCGCGCAGGCCTGCACCGCCGCCGGCGCGGCGCTGCTGGGCGGCGAGACCGCCGAGCACCCGGGCCTGCTCGACCCCGACGAGTACGACATCGCCGGCGCCACCACCGGCGTCGTCGAGCGCGACAAGATCCTCGGCCCCGACCGCGTCCGGGCCGGCGACGTGGTGCTGGGCCTGGCGGCGTCCGGCCTGCATTCCAACGGCTATTCCCTGGTCCGCAAGGTGCTGCTGGCCGACGCCGGCTGGTCGCTGGACCGTCACGTCGACGACTTCGGCCGCACGCTGGGCGAGGAACTGCTCACCCCGACGCGGGTCTACGCGAAAGACATCCTCGCTCTGATCGAGGCCTGCGAGGTGCATGCGATCAGCCACATCACCGGCGGCGGGCTCGCCAACAACCTGGTCCGGGTGCTGCCGGCGGGCGTCGCCGCCCGCCTCGACCGGGCGAGTTGGACGCCGGCGCCGGTGTTCCGGGTGGTGCAGCGGGTGGGTGGCGTCGCACAGCCCGATATCGAGGCGACGCTCAACATGGGGGTGGGCATGGCGGTGGTCCTGCCGGCGTCCGCGGTGGACCCTGCCGGCGCCCTGCTGGACGCCCGCGGCGTGGCATCCTGGGTGCTGGGAGAGGTGCACGAACGGGCCGGCGAGAAGGCCTCGGTGGAGCTGATTGGGAACCATCCCGCTCAGTGAGGCGTGCTTTGCTGGCAAGGGGTCAACGGGTACCCTGTGCTCACGACACATTTCTGACCAATGATGCGGCATCGCCGCTGTGACCTGCGAGGGGGCTGACCCATATGGGGCGCGGCCGTGCCAAGGCGAAGCAAACACGAGTTGCTCGCGATCTCAAGTACCGTTCTTATGACACCGATTTCGCGTCGCTCGAGCGTGAACTGCGTGGTTCCAGTTACGACGAGCCCGTCGGCGAGGACGAGGCGGACGACGACGAAGACGATCCCTACGCAGAGCTGGCGAGCCGCTACGCCGACGACGAGGGCGACACCCGCCGCTTCGGCTGAAACGCCGCGCACCCGGTCGGGCACGCGGCGGATCGTTGATCACATTCAGACGCGGTAGCCGTGCTGCCGCCGCACCAGCTTCGCCAGCATGACGATGGTCTGGGCGATGGTGACGACGTAGAGCAGCGGCCAGCCGAGCCACAGGATCGAGCTCTGGATCAGGGCGGGCAGTTGGAGCCAGGTCCAGCCGAGCACCACGAACGAGACCCCCAGCACGACGAGCGGCACCAGGTGGCTGTTGCCGGATCCGCGTTCGGCCTTGGCCTGCTCGGCCCAGTTGTCGGTCTGCACCTTGGAGAGGAACTTCACCCAGGCCCGGATGAAGTGGCCGGCGCGCAGCCACATGTAGAGTTCGGCGCCGATACCGCTGGCCGCGAACACCACGTCCTTCCAGGTGCGCCCCTTCATGCTCAGTGCGATGCGGAGGTTCAGCAGGATCGCCACCGCCGGCGGGATCAGCCACCACGGCGAGAACACGAAGGCGTTGATCGACAGCGCGGCCGCGAGCAGCAGCATGAACATGACCCGGGTGAAGATGTTGGTCGCCATTCCGAAGTTCTCGGCCCAGCGCAGCCGCAGGTTGGGGTGGAAGGGTTGGCCGCGGGTGTCGCCGCGCTGGCCCGGCCACATCAGGTCGATCGCGCCGTAGTTCCACTTCACCTGCTGGCCGTCGAGGGCCCGCAGCGTGGTCATGCCGCCGACGCTGGCCCGGGCCTGGGCCGAGATCTTGGTCAGGTAGCCGGCCGACTTGATCTGCAGGCTGAGCAGGCTGTCCTCGACCTCGGAGTCGTTGACCCACGGGGTGGCCTGGTGATTGTCGACCATGACCTCGCGCAGCGCCTTCATGGAGAAGATCGAGCACTGGCCGCCCAGCACCGCCATGTTGCGGCCGCGGAGCATGTTCTGCATGTTGAACGCGGCGAACTGGGCCCGCTGGCCGGCGATCAGCAGCGGCGCGACCAGACCGCGGAATCCGTTGTCGTCGATGGTGTAGATGGCGGAGATGCCGCCGATCCGGGTGTCCGACAGGATCTCCGCCTCCAGCTTGGCGACGCAGTCCGGCGCCAGCGTCGTGTCGCCGTCGACACCGAGCAGGTAGTCGGCGTCCGGGATCTGGGTGAAGCCGTAGTTCAGCGCGCCGACCTTCTTGTCGGGGTTCTCGCCGATGTCGTGGACGAAGACCTCGGTGGTCTGCCGGGCCTGCTCGCCCTTCCGCCGCTTCTTGGCGGTGCGGGGGCCGGCGAACTTGGCGGCCAGCGCGAAGGTCTCGTCGCTGGTGTTGTTGACGATCACGTGGATCTGGTCGGGCAGCCGGGTCTGCTTGAGCAGCGACCGCAGGACCGCCTCGATGGTCTCGGCCTCGTTGTAGGCCGGGATGATGCAGCCGATCACCGGACGGTAGGTCGGCAGCGCATCGATGTCGGCGAGGTGCTGGCGGACGTAACGGGACAGGTCGGCACCCTTCGGCGCGGCGCCCTTCGCACGCTCGACCGTGGCGGTCTCGAGCAGGACCGCGTCCGAGGGGGCTGCCTGGAGCTGGGTGGGGCTCACGTTCTTCTCATTCCTGTGATCGGTGGTGAGAGAAGATTCACTCTTCAACCATGAGCTTCGCCCCAGCGCCGGTGGGCCTCCGATCAAGGCCTGATCAAGACCGAGCCCAGCGTTTCTCGAGGATCCTAGGGCGTCGTCGTGGCCGCCGGCGCGGTGGCCAGCGGCACCTCGATGGTGTCCGATGTCGCCTGTCGCAGGTAGGTGTCGGCCTTCGGGGCCGACTGGATCAGCAGCTCGTAGGTCAGCGTGATCCGCACCGACGTGCTGCCGGCGGGGGCCGCGGGCAGGGTCAGCACCTGCTGATAGGAGTTCGGTTTACTGATCAAGTACCCGGGCGCCACGGACGCCGAGTCGTCCACGGCGTCCAGCACCTGGGGGACGCCGTCGGCGCCGGTCGCGGTGGTGGAGGCCCGCGCCGCGCTGAGGAAGGTCTGCTGGCCCTTCGCCCCGCCCTCCAGGGTGGCGGTCACCACGACGTTGAGCGGCTTGGGAACCCCGGGCGTCCACTGGCCCAGGTCGAGCGTCGACCAGTACGACACGTCGAGGACGGCGGCGCCGGCTCGCAGGGTGCGTTTCAATGAGCCCTTGGCCAGGTCGTTGACGATCGGGGTGGGAGTCGCCGAGGCCGACGGGACCGGCGTGGGCGACTGGCTCGCCTGCCAGGGTGGCGTGCCGCATCCGGCGCTGGCGAGTGCGAGGGCCAGAGTGAGGGTGGCCAGGGTCCGTCCGCGGGGGCGTGGGGGTGCGTCCATGCCGGAAGTCAATCAGCTGTCGTGGACGTCTCCGAGACGATTTCGATCCGTGTCCCTCGGGCCCGCCGACGGGGGCCGGCCGCGGACGCTAGAGGTAGCGGCGGGCGACCTCCAGCGCCTGGTTGCGGTAACCACCACCGAACAGCTCCGCGTGCACCAGCAGCGGATGCAGTTGGTGCAGGCCGATCAGGTCGTGCCAACCGTCCGGCAGCCGACCGGACGCCTCGGCGTAGGCGGCGTGGATGCGGGCCTGGTGCGGCGTCCCGAACAGGGCCAGCATCGCCAGGTCGGTGATCCGGTGGCCGCCGTGCGCGGCCGGGTCGATCAGCACCACGCCGTCCGGCGACCAGAGCACGTTGCCCGACCAGAGATCGCCGTGGATGCGCGCGGGCGGGGCGTCGTCGTCGAACACCCCGGACGCCAACCGCTCGGTCACGCGATCGAGAACGGGGTCGGCGAGCCCGGCCCGCCGGGTGTGGGACAGCAGGCGGTCCTCCGCGTACCAGGCGCCCCAGGACTCCGGCGGAGCGGTGCGCAACGGCAGGGGAGCGTCGCCGATCCAGCCGACGCCCGGGCCGGCGTCCGGGCCCACGCCGAAGAAGGAAGCCCCGGCGTCGTGGGTGACGGCCAGCCGGCGTCCGAACTCCTCGGCGGCCTCGGGGCCGGGTGATCCGGGCGTCACCCGGTCGATCGTCAGCGACGTCCGGGACACCCGGTGCACCCCGGCGACCCGCGCGCCACCCGGCACGGAGAGCCAGCGCAGCCCGGCGGCCTCGGCGGCGAAGAAGTGCTCGGGGGCGTCCGCCCGGCGCTTGGTGAAGCCGCCGCCGGCGGGTCGTCCGTCCATGCCCGGCAGCCTAGACGCCGCCCCTCCGATCCCCGGTGCTCGCCTGGCGATTCAGGGCCGGCCTGCCTGCGCGCGCCCCGAACAGTCGGGCGAGCGGAGGTGTGCGGCGGCGGGATCTGGCCTTGTCAGAAGCCGATCGTTCCGGTGTGAGAGGTCTCTCATGCTGGTCTCCGCGACCCTTCACGACGGCTTGGTTGAGTACCTGTCAAGCACAAGCGAAGCCATCGAGAAGAGGAGCAGATCATGATGAAGATCCAGAAGACCACCACCGCTTGGGTGGCCACCGGAGCGCTCGGCCTGAGCGTCGTGTCGGGTGCCGCGTTCGCCTTCGCCGACCAGAGCACCTCCAGCCTGTCCACCGGGCAGGGCATCGCGGCCGCGGCCGTCGCCGGCGAGCAGGTGAACACCGGCATGCACAAGGCCGGCCCCAACGCGCTGACCGCGCCGTCGACCGCCACCGCCAACACCCCGGCCTCGCCGCGGACGGCGAACACCGCCAACACCCCGGCCTCCCCCCGGACGCCGGTGTCGGCCAAGACGCCGGCCTCGCCGAAGTCCCCGGTCTCGCCGCGGACGGCGCCCAGCCCGCGGACGGCGCC
>CALMIQ010000246.1 GCA_937863965.1 uncultured Micropruina sp. | reverse complement strand
TCACCCGCCGACACGCCCCCAACAACACCCGACTTTTTCAGGTCGAAGTAGTTAGGGAGGGCCTTGTGTGGCCGGCGATCACCGAGCGGACGTCGGGCCGGACGACCCGAAACGATCGGGCGATGAAAAAGAGCACTGCGGGGTCGTTATGACCCCGCAGCGCCCGGGGAGCCCGGGGGGAAGGGCTCGTTTGGGGAGGCGGTTAGCCCCCGGTCAGTAGGCGCCGTCTTTTCCGAAGACGGCGCGCGCGGTGCGCATCAGGATCGTCAGATCCTGCATGATCGACCAGTTGTCGACGTAGTAGACGTCGAGCCGGACGGTCTCGTCCCACGGCAGGTTCGAGCGGCCGGAGACCTGCCATAGGCCGGTCAGGCCGGGCCGCACGTCGAGCCGACGGATGGTGTCGCTGTCGTACTGGGCGACCTCGCTCGGCAGCGCCGGACGCGGGCCGACCAGGCTCATGTCGCCACGGAACACGTTCCACAGCTGCGGCAGCTCGTCGATCGAGAAGCGCCGGATGAAGGCGCCGACCTTGGTGATCCGCGGATCCTTGGCCATCTTGAACAGGACGCCGGCGCCCTCGTTCTGCGCCGCGAGCTGAGCCTTGAGGGCCTCCGCGTTGACCACCATGGAACGGACCTTGAGGCACTGGAACTCGTCGCCGCGGCGTCCGACCCGGGTCTGCTTGAAGAAGACCGGGCCGCGATCCTCCAGCTTGATGGCCAGGGCGACCAGCGCGATCGGCAGGGCGGCGGCCAGCAGCAACAGGCCGGAGCCGATGATGTCGAAGGCACGCTTGCCCCAACGCATCGCCTGCATCGCCTGCGGACGCTCCACGTACACCAGCGGCAGGCCGGCGACCGGACGCGAGCTGAGCCGCTCGGCGCTGATGTCGGTCAGCGCCGGCGCTACGATCATCTGCACGTCGTGGTCCTCGAGTTCCCAGGCCATCCGCTTGAAGTACTGGCTGTCGGGGAAGGAGCCCTCGGCGAAGATCACCGTGTCGACGGGCGAGTCGCTGACCAGGTCGACGACGTCGCACACCTTGCCGAGGACGGGCAGTCCGGCCGCGGTCTCCTCGATGGGAGCCGAGGTGAGCGCACCCACGACCCGGTAGCCCAGCCACTTCTCGCGGCGCAGCACGCGGGCCACCTCGTCGATGTGGGACGGCGAGCCGGCGACCAGCACCGAGGTCTGGAACATGCCCTTGGCCCGCAGGCGCTTCAGCGTGCGACGGCGGACCAGGCGGCCGGCGAGCAGCGCGGGAATGCCGATCGCGAACAGCGCGACGAAGAACCCGCGGGACAGGTCGTAGGTGGTCAGGTAGCAGGCGATGCCGATCGCGCCGGCGAACAGGCCCGATCCCAGCGCGACCCGCTGGTACTCGACCATGCCGGTCTGCAGGTGATGCAGCGAGTAGGCGCCGCACGCGGCCAGCAGCGCCATCCAGGCGAGCGGGATGGCGTAGTACGCCCAGACGGTGCCCTCCGGACCGAAGGTCTCGTTGGGAAAGCCGAACCCGAACCGGACGGCGTGGGCGGTGGTCGCCACCGCAATGATGAGCAGAGCATCGATCAGGGCGACGGCGGTCTGACGGAAGGCCGCACTTTGGTGTGCGGTCGTGCCGAGGCTGCGATTCAGGCGCTGCTGAGCGGCCTGAACGCGCACGTCCAGAGTAGTCATGTGATTAGTTCCCCCCGGAAACATCGCGGATTCCCCCGAGCCCGCGAGTGAGTACCCCCCTGCACTCACAAAGCACAGGATGGCACAGATTCCGGGTCAACCTCAAGGCGGACGCGCCCGCGTCTCACCCGAGCCGCCTGACCCGCCCGGTCATCCCGGCTGTGAGTCTTGGGGTGGCTGGTCTGGGACTGGCTGTCAGGATGA
>CALMIQ010000245.1 GCA_937863965.1 uncultured Micropruina sp. | reverse complement strand
CCGGCCGTCCCACGGACGGCGGGTCAGCGCGCCGAGAACCCCCGCAGCTTCGGATCCGGGGTCACCCAGTCGATGGTGTGGTCGGTCACCCGGCCGGGACGCCCGCGCCGGGTGGGTTGCTCGATCAGTGCGCGGATCAGGACGCCGAGCGCCTCGGTCGAGCCCTGGGCGCTGATCTCGACCCGGCCGTCCATCAGGTTCTCGGCGTAGCCCACGAGGCCGAGTTCGCGTGCCAGGTCCATGGTCCACCAGCGGAACCCGACGCCCTGCACGTAGCCGTCCACCCGGATCACAGCGCGTTCCATGGCAGGCACCTTAATCGGCCCCGGCCGCGGGGCGCACCCGGCTCGGGCAGAGATCACGACGGCGCCGCCTGGAAGGGCGGCGCCGTCGGACCGTGTTCATCATCGAATCACGGGATTCGGTGGTCCGGCCGTCAGTTGGTGGCCTTGTTCCAGGCGGCCTTGGCGTCTTCGCCGGCGTCCTTCACGCCGTCCTTGACGGCCTCGCCGGCCTGCTTCGCCTTCGCGCTGGCCTGGTCGGCCGCGCCCTCGGCCTGGAGCCGCTCGTTGTCGGTGGCGTCGCCAACGGCCTCTTTGATCTTGCCGCCGACCTCTTCGGCCTTGTTCTGGATCTTGTCGCCGATGCCCATGCTTCCTCCTTCGTGGATGCCGGTGGCACCCGGTTGACAGCCAGGCTAGGTCGGGCATCGCCGCGTCCCACCACCCCGTGGGGTGAGATGGGGCGGGGATCCGGCGGTCACACGATGTCGGCGACGCGGGCGTCCAGGGCGGCCAGCATCGCGTCGGCGTCCAGCCCGAGGGCGACGCCGTATGCGCCGCCGCCCATGGAGATCCGGCGTCCGGCGATCGAGGCGTCCGCGATCACCGGCCAGGCGGTCGTCGCGCCGAACGGCGTGATCGTGCCGCGCTGATAGCCGGTCACCGCGCGGGCCGTTTCGGCGTCCGGCATGGAGAGCCGCGAGACGCCGAGCAGGGCGCGCAGCTTGGGCCAGGAGATCTCCGCGTCACCGGGCACCAGCACGAAGAGGAAGTCGCCCTCGCCGCGCCGGACCACCATCGTCTTGACGATGTCGCGGGGCTGGACGCCGCGGGCGGCCGCTGCCTCGGCGAGCGAGTTCACCCGGCCGTGCCGGGTCACGGTGACGTCCAGCCCGCGTGCGCGGGCGGCTGCCACCGCGGGGGTGGCGGGCTCCTTCGCCGGGTCGGGCTCGGTTCCCGGGTCCGGGGTGGTCACCGGTTCAGGCGTGCAGGTAGCCGAGCAGGTGGTTGCGTTCGTCCATCAACTGGTCGATGCGGTGTTTGACCACGTCGCCGATGGACACCACGCCCCGCAATTCGCCCTCGACCACCACCGGCAGGTGACGGATGCGCTGGTAGGTCATGGTGTGCGCGGTTTCCTCCAAGGTGTCGGCCAGTCCGCAGGTGTGCACGTTGTCCGTCATGATGTCGCTGACCCGCTCGGCCAGGATGCTGGCACCCTGCTTGCCGAGTCCACGGACGACGTCCCGCTCGCTCACGATCCCGGCGATGTGCAGGCCGTCGGAGGAGACGATCACGGCACCGATCCGGTGTTCGCCGAGCAGCGCCACCAGTTCTTCCACCGATGCCGAAGGAGCGATCGTCACGACCCCGGCACCTTTGCCTCTGATGATGTCTTCGATCCTCATAGTCGGAAGGTACCCGTTGGACCGGGGGCAGGAAAGCGAATCGCACAACTGCCGGCCGCTAACCTCCCACGTGCTGGACGCCGGCGCGGGGGTGGTCGCGGACGTCCCGGTATCCTCGGGCTGCCGAGCCGCCCACCATGCGCTCCCCTGACCATCCAGCGCTCCCGAATGTCCGGAGGCACTGGATAGTCAGGGGAGCGCGGGGGAGGGTGCCGGCGGTTCTGGCCCCTGTTGCGGGAAGGAAGGTCATGATCGAGCCCTCGCCGATCACGCGTGCCGTGCGGGCCGGGATCGACACCGATCTGACCCATGGCGCCGTCGTGCCGCCGGTGTACCTGAGCACCACCTACACGTTCGCCGAGTTCGGCGTCCCGCGGCCCTTCGACTACGCCCGGCGCGGCAATCCGACGCGGAGCGCGCTCGCCGAGGCCGTCGCCGCACTCGAGGCCGGTGCCGGCGCGGTGATCACCGCCAGCGGCATGGGGGCGATCACCACGGTGATCTCCGCGCTGCTCAGTCCGGACGCCGTGCTGGTCGCCGCGCACGACTGCTACGGCGGCTCGTGGCGGCTGTTCGACGCGCTCGCCCGCAAGGGGAACTTCGAGCTGGTGCTGGCCGACCTGACCGACCCGGAGGTGGCCGCGGAGACGATCCGGACGCGGCGTCCGACCGTGTTGTGGCTGGAGAGCCCCTCCAACCCGCTGCTGCGCATCAGCGACATCGCCACCCTGGCCGCGCAGGGCCATCAGGTGGGCGCGACCGTCGTGGTCGACAACACCTTCTGCACCCCGCTGGGCCAGCGTCCGCTCGAACTGGGCGCCGACCTGGTGGTGCACTCGGCCACCAAGTACCTGGCCGGCCACTCCGACGTCGTCGCCGGCGCGGTGGTGGGTGCCGACGCGACGATGGTCGAGGATCTCGCCTGGTGGGCCAACTGTCTGGGGGTGACCGGGGGAGCGTTCGACTCCTATCTGGTGCTGCGCGGCCTGCGGACGCTGCACGCCCGGATGGCGATCCACGAGAGCAACGGCGCCGCGGCGGTCGAGCTGCTCGGCCGGCACCCGGCGGTGGCCGCGGTGCATCACCCGAGCCTGCCGGGCCACCCCGGGCATGAACTGGCCGCCCGGCAGCAGAAGCTGTTCGGTGGCGTGGTCACCTTCGAACTGCACGGCGGCCTGGACGCCGCCAAGACTCTCCTGGAGGGACTCACCCTGTTCTGTCCGGCCGAATCGCTGGGCGGCACCGAGTCGCTGGTGTCGCACCCGGGCACGATGACCCATGCGTCCATGCCGCCGGATGTTCAGCTGGCCGCGGGGATCACGCCGGGGATGGTCCGGCTCAGCGTCGGCATCGAGGCGGTCGACGACCTGCTGGCCGATCTGACGCAGGCACTGGATCTGCTGGGCTGAG
>CALMIQ010000244.1 GCA_937863965.1 uncultured Micropruina sp. | reverse complement strand
GAGTTTCGCACGTCGGGGACGGTTCTTTTCGTGCGAGTTTCGCACGTCGGGGACGCACCTCAGCGACCAAGAACCGTCCCCAACGTTCGGTTTTCGAACGAAAAGAACCGTCCCCGAACGTTCGCGGCGGTTCAGAGGCGGACGCCGAGCAGGGCGTCCAGCGCTTCGGCGACGGCAGGGCCGGCGTCCGGATCGTCGCCGGACGCCTCGGCCCAGGCATCCACCGCGGCCAGGGCCGCGGGGGCGTCGAGATCGGTGCGCAGGGCCTCCCGCAGCGCCGCGACCAGGGGTCCGGACGCCGGGGCGGCCGGCCGGGCGACGGCGTCCCGCCAGCGTTCCAGCCGATGCTGGGCCTCGCGCAGGGAGTCGGCGGTCCACTCCCAGTCGTCGCGGAAGTGATGGGCGAGCAGTCCGAGCCGGATCGCCATCGGGTCGGCGCCGGAGGCCCGCAGCCGGCTGACCAGCACCAGGTTGCCCTTGGACTTGCTCATCTTCTCGCCGTGCAGCCCGACCATGCCGGAGTGCACGTACGACTGGGCGAACGGCTGCCGGGTGGCGACGGCGCCCTCGGCGGCACACATCTCGTGGTGTGGGAAGATCAGGTCCGACCCGCCGCCCTGGACGTCGAAGTCGGCGCCGAGATGCTGCAGCGCGATCGCGGTGCATTCGATGTGCCAGCCCGGACGCCCGCGCCCCAGCCGCGACTCCCAGGCCGGCTCGCCGGGACGCTCCAGCCGCCAGACCAGGCAGTCCAGCGGGTCCTTCTTGCCGGGCCGGTCCGGGTCGCCGCCGCGTTCGGCGAACAGCGCGACCGCCTCGTCATCGGTCAGCTTCGACAGGCGTCCGAAGCCGGGCGCGCGGCGCACCTCGAAGTACCAGTCGGGATGCTCGGCGTCGTCCACCTGGTAGACGGCCCCGGTCAGCTTGAGCGACTCGATCAGCTCCACGACCGAGGGGATCGCCTCGACGGCGCCGACGTAGTGTCGCGGCGGCAGCACCCGCAGGGCGGCCATGTCCTCGCGGAACAGGTTCACCTGGTCCGCGGCGAGTTCCTCCCAATCGACACCGGTCTCGGCGGCCCGCTCCAGCAGCGGGTCGTCCACGTCGGTGACGTTCTGGGTGTAGTTGACCCGGTACCCGAGGTCGAGCAGCACCCGGTACAGCAGGTCATAGGCCACGTAGGTGTTGGCGTGACCGAGATGTGTGGCGTCGTAGGGGGTGATGCCGCAGACGTAGAGGCGCGCCTCGTGGTTGGCCGGCTCGACCGTGACCAGGTCGTCCAACGCGGTGTCGTGGACCCGCAAGGCGCCCTCGTCGCTCGTCAGGGTGGGTACGTGCGGCGCCGTCCAGGCTCTCACCGGTTCCTCCTCGTTGACGCGATCCTCACGCCGACGTCAGCGTATCGCCGCTCCGTTGGAGGACCGCACAGGCGCCCGCCGATCGGTTCGCGGCTACGCACGGGACGTCCGGACGGGTCGGGCTAAGCTGTCCCGCGGCAATCTCGCCGGAAGGAAATCCATGATCAACTGGTGGCAATCGATCGTGCTCGGCATCGTCGAGGGCATCACCGAATTCCTGCCCATCTCGTCGACCGGTCACCTCACGGTCACCGAGAAGTTGATGGGACTGCCGATCGACGACCCGAGCGTGACCGCCTACACCGCGATCATCCAGGTCGGCGCGATGATCGCCTCGATCGTCTACTTCTGGTCCGACATCGTCCGGTTCGCCACGGCCTGGTTCAAGGGGCTGCGGGACGCCGCCGCGCGCGGCTCGGACTACCGGATGGGCTGGGCGATCATCGCCGGCTTCATACCGACCGCGGCCATCGCCCTGATCGCCGAACCACTGATCACCGGCCCGCTGCGCAGCCTGTGGGCCGTGGTGGTCGGCCTGATCGGCTGGTCGGTGGTGATGTTCCTGGGCGACCGGCTCGGCAAACAGACCCGCGGCGAGGACTCGATCACCGTCCGCGACGGCATCATCCTCGGCACCCTGCAATCGCTGGCGCTGGTGCCCGGTGTGTCGCGCTCGGGGGCCACCATCACCGGCGGCCTGCTGCTCGGCCTGGACCGCGTCGCCGCCACCCGGATGAGCTTCTTCCTGGGCATTCCGACGCTGGTGGCGTCCGGGCTGTACCAGGCGGTGAAGGAGGCCAAGCACATCGCGGAGGGCGTGGGCTGGATGTCCACTCTGCTGGGCACCGTGGTCTCCGGCGTCGTCGCCTACGCCTCGATCGCCTGGCTGCTGCGGTACGTGTCGAAGAACAACTTCACCGGCTTCATCATCTACCG
>CALMIQ010000243.1 GCA_937863965.1 uncultured Micropruina sp. | reverse complement strand
CCCGCCGACCGCGCCCTACGTGGTGAGCGCCGCCAAGGTCGCCGAATTCGCCGCCGCCCTCGGTGACGGCGACAATCCCGCCTACTCCGGTCCGGACGCCGTCGCGCCGCCCACGTTCGCCGCCGTCCTGTCGTCGTCGGCCTGGGGGGCCATGTACGACGACGCCGAGCTGGAGCTGTCGCTGAGCAGCACGGTGCACACCGATCAGCGGTTCACCTGGCATCGACCGCTGCGGGTCGGGGACGCCGTGACCGCGACACTGACCATCGACCGGGTCCGTGCCCGGGGTAACAGCGCGTTCATCTCCATCACCGTGACCCTGGACGCCGGTGGCGAGCGGGTCTGCGACGCGGCGTCCACGCTGCTGCACAGCTGGCCGGAAGGGGACGCGGCATGAGCGACGTCGAGGTCGGCACCGTGCTGCCGAGCATCACCGCGACCTTCACCCGGGAGACGCTGGTCCGCTACGCGGGTGCCTCCACCGACTTCAACCCGATCCACTACTCCGACCGGGCGGCGTCGGAGTTGGGGCTGCCCGGCGTGATCGCCCACGGCATGCTCACCATGGGCACCGCGCTGCGGGTGGTCACCGACTGGTGCGGCGACCCGGCGCGCGTGCTCAGCTACTACGTCCGCTTCGTCAAGTCGGTCCTCGTCCCGGACACCGCCGAGGGCGCCACGGTGACCTTCGGGGGCACCGTGACGAAGGTCGCGGACGGCGTCGCGACCGTCACCATCGAGGCAGTCTTCGACGGCACCAAGGTGCTCGGCGGCGCCAAGGCGGAGGTGCGCCTTGACTGACCTGCTCGCCGGCAGGTCCACCCGGCTGGCCGACCACACCACGCTCCGCGTCGGCGGACCCGCCCGCCACTGGGTCGAGGCCACCACCGAGGACGAACTCGTGGACGCCGTCCGCACCGCCGACGCCGCCGGCGAACCGCTGCTGGTGCTGGGCGGCGGCTCCAACGTGCTCGTCTCCGACGAGGGGTTCGACGGCACCGTCGTGCACGTCGCCACCAGCGGGATCCGGCTGGCCGGAGGCTCCTGCACCATCGACGAACCGGGCGCCGCGATGTGCGGCGGCGCCGTCATCGAGGTGGCCGCCGGCGAGAACTGGGACGACTTCGTCGCCCACGCGATCGCCCAGGAGTGGCGCGGCATCGAAGCGCTGTCGGGAATCCCGGGCAGCGTGGGCGCCACCCCGATCCAGAACGTCGGCGCCTACGGCCAGGAGGTCGCCGAGTGGCTCTGGTCGGTGCGCACCTGGGACCGCCGGACGAACTCCTTCCGCACCTTCGCCGTGGGCGACTGCGGGCTCGGCTACCGGACGTCGCGGTTCAAGGCCGAACCCGGCCGCTACGTCGTGCTCAGCGTCACCTTCCAGTTCCGCCAGGGCGCGATGTCCATGCCGCTGCGCTTCGGCGAACTGTCCAAGCGCCTCGACCTCGACGGCCGGGGCCGGGCCCCGATGACCGAGGTCCGCGAGGCCGTCCTGGCGCTGCGCCGCAGCAAGGGCATGGTGCTGGACGCCGCCGATCACGACACCTGGAGCGCCGGCTCGTTCTTCACCAATCCGGTGCTGGACGCCGAGCAGGCGGCCGCCCTGCCCGAGCGGGCGCCGCGCTACCCGCAGCCCGACGGCCGGGTGAAGAGCAGCGCCGCCTGGCTGATCGACGCGGCCGGCTTCGGCAAGGGCTTCGGCACCCCGCCGGCCACCCTGTCGACCAAGCACACCCTGGCGATCACCAACCGTGGGGGAGCGACCAGCGGCGACCTGATCGCGCTGGCGCGGCGGGTCCGCGACGGCGTCCGGGAGGCGTTCGGCGTCACCCTGGTCCCCGAACCGGTGCTGGTCGGCGTCACCCTAGACTGAGGCGCATGACCCTCCTCTCCGCCGTTGACCTTGCCCCGCGCGACCCGATCCTCGGGCTGACCGAGGCCTTCGCGGCCGACACCAACCCGGCCAAGGTGAACCTGGGCGTCGGGGTCTATCTGGACGCCGACGGCAAGCTCCCGCTGCTGGACTGCATCCGCCAGTCCGAGCAGCGGCTGGCCGCCGACCCGCAGCCGCGCGGCTACCTGCCCATCGACGGCTTCCCCGGCTACACCAGGGCCGTTCGCGAACTCGTCTTCGGGGCCGATTCGGCACTGCTGGCGCAGGGCCGGGTGGTCACCGTTCAGGCGCTCGGCGGCACCGGGGCGCTCAAGGTCGGCGCCGACTTCCTGCGCCGCTTCGCCGCACCCGACGCGAAGGTGCTGATCTCCGACCCGTCCTGGGAGAACCATCAGGCGCTGTTCACCCGGGCCGGGTTCACCGTCGAGAACTACCGCTACTACGATCCGGAGGCCAGGGCCGTCGACTTCGACGGCATGCTGGCCGACCTGGCCGCAGCCCCGGCCGGGACGATCGTGGTGCTGCACGCCTGCTGCCACAACCCGACCGGCTACGACCTCACCGAGCAGCAGTGGGGACGGGTGATCGAGACCGTCTCGGAGGCGGGCCTGGTGCCCTTCCTGGACATGGCCTACCAGGGCTTCTCGGAGTCTCTCGAGGCGGACGGCGCGGTGGTCGGGCGGTTCGCCGCGACCGGCCTGCCGGTGCTGGTGTCGACATCGTTCTCCAAGAGCCTCAGCCTCTACGGCGAACGGGTCGGGGCCCTGTCCCTGGTCTGTGTGGACGCCGACGAGGCGGCCCGGGTGCTGTCCCAGGTGAAGATCGTCATCCGCACCAACTACTCCAACCCGCCCACCCACGGCGCGAAGCTGGCCGCCGGCGTGCTCACCGATCCCGAGCTCCGGGGGTTGTGGGTCGACGAACTGGGCGGCATGCGCGACCGGATCAAGGCGATGCGGCTGCGGCTGGTTTCCGGCCTGGAGGCGTCCGGGATCGACGACATGGGCTTCATCGCCACCCAGGTGGGCATGTTCAGCTACTCGGGCCTGACCAGGGACCAGATGATCGCGCTGCGCGAACGGCACGGCGTCTACGGCACCGACAAGGGCCGGATCTGTGTCGCCGCGCTCAACGACGCCAACCTCGATCACGTCTGCGCGGCGATTGCGGACGTCCGGTCCTGATCGGGCCCGCCGGCGCGGCGCGTCGGGACCCGGTCCGCTCACCGGCCGGCCCGCCGCACTCCCCGCCGGGCGAGCTGGTCGGGACCGCTCGGTTCGACTCGACCTCGCGAGGCCGCTAGACTTCTTGTCTTGGTGGCCTCACCTCAGATGGCCCATGCCCACAACGCTCACCAGGCGCTTGGGTGCGGGGCTCACGAGGCGCCGGGTTCGGACGAGGCCGGGTCACCACGAAGGGCAATAGCTCAATTGGCAGAGCAGCGGTCTCCAAAACCGCAGGTTGGGGGTTCAAGTCCCTCTTGCCCTGCTGGGACATGCCGAGTGCGAAGGATCATGTGTGGCCGACAAGGACAATGCCGAAAGCGAAAGCGGCGTTCCGGCTGCCCAGGATCCGGCGCGTGAGGTAGCGCGGGCGGCTGCGAGCAGCCGTCCGGTCCGTAAGCCGTCGTCGACCGAAACGACGGACGGCAAGAAGGACCACGCGACCCCGAAGCAGCGAACGGGCGGAACCGCCCGGACCAGGAAGCGCACCACCCCGGCGGCCTTCGTCCGGGAGTCTGCCGGCGAGCTGCGCAAGGTGGTCTGGCCGACGGCGACCCAGTTGCGGCAGTACTTCGTCGTGGTGCTGGTCTTCGTTCTGCTGGTGATCCTCTACGTCAGCTCCCTGGACCTGCTGTTCGGCTGGGGTCTGCTGCAGATCTTCGGCTGAGCACGAGAAGTCAACGAGAGAAGCAACACTGTGTCTGATACGCATGCCACCAATGAGTCCGACTTCGAGATCGATCTCGGGCCGGCCGACGCGTCCGCGCCGTCGGACGACTTCGAGGTGGATCTGAGCGTCGAGGCGTCCGACGAGCCCGACGACGGGGTGTCGATCGACCTCAGCGAGCCCGAGCCGCCCGCGGCCGAGCCCGACGAGGGCGACTCCAGCGACGAGGCGGTGCTGGAGGCGCTGCGCGAGCAGCTCCGCGGCCAGATCGGCGACTGGTACGTCATCCACACCTACTCCGGCATGGAGAACCGGGTGAAGCAGAACCTGGATTCGCGGGTGAAGACGCTCGGCATGGAGGAGTACATCTTCGAGACCGTGGTGCCCACCGAAGAGGTCGTCGAGACCCGCAGCGGCACCCGTAAGACGGTCACCCGGACGGTGCTGCCGGGCTACGTGCTGGTCCGGATGGAGCTCACCGACGCGTCCTGGGCGGCCGTCCGGCACACGCCGTCGGTGACCGGGTTCGTGGCGCACGCCAACGCGCCGGTCCCGCTGTCGCTGGACGAGGTACACAAGATGCTGGCCCCGGCCGCCCTGGCCAAGGCCGCCGCCGCGGCGTCCGGCCCCAAGCGGCGCGCCCGCAAGGTCGAGGTCGCCGACTTCAAGGTCGGCGACTCCGTCATGGTCGTCAACGGCCCCTTCTCGGGGGTGCACGCGACGATCACCGAGATCAACGCGAACAGCCAGCGGCTCAAGGCCCTGGTGGAGATCCTGGGTCGGGAGACCCCGGTCGACCTGACGTTCAACCAGATCGCCAAGGTCTAGTTCGCGAACCCGATACACAACGAGTAAGGACCCAACACCATGCCACCCAAGAAGAAGGTAGCGGCCATCGTCAAGGTCGCCCTGAACGCGGGCGCGGCCACCCCGGCTCCGCCGGTCGGCACCGCGCTCGGCCCGCACGGCGTCAACATCATGGAGTTCTGCAAGCGGTACAACGCAGAAACCGAAGCCATGCGCGGCAACGTGATCCCGGTCGAGATCACCATCTACGAGGACCGGACCTTCACGTTCGTCACCAAGACCCCGCCGGCCGCCGAGCTGATCAAGAAGGCCGCCGGCATCAAGAGCGGCTCCGCGCGTCCGAACAAGGACAAGGTGGGCACCATCACCGCAGCCCAGGTGCGTGAGATCGCCACCACCAAGCTGCCCGACCTGAACGCCAACGACCTCGAGGCCGCGGCCAAGATCGTCGAGGGCACCGCCCGCTCGATGGGCATCACGGTCGACGGCTGAGTCGTCCGGTCGAGTTCGCCCAGACCGACTGCCCGTTGATCGAGGCCGCCGGAACAACTGAACAGCACACCCCGCGGAAGGACACCCCGTCCGTACCGCACCTGGCAGATCGGCCACACGGGGCCGACATCACAAGGAGACCAGCATGAAGCGCAGCAAGGCTTACCGGGCCGCCGCGGAGAACCGCGACGCGACCCAGGTATACACCCCCGAGGAGGCTCTGGCGATCGTCAAGGACAACGCCAGCGCCAAGTTCGATGAGACGGTCGAGGTCGCGATGCGGCTCGGCGTCGACCCGCGGAAGGCGGACCAGATGGTCCGCGGCACCGTGAACCTTCCCAACGGCACCGGCAAGACGGCAAGGGTCCTCGTCTTCGCCACCGGTGAGAAGGCAGCGGACGCCACCGCCGCGGGCGCCGACGAGGTGGGCGCCGACGACCTGATCGAGAAGATCACCGGCGGCTACCTCGACTTCGACGCCGTCGTCGCCACCCCGGACATGATGGGCAAGGTCGGACGCCTGGGCCGCGTCCTCGGCCCGCGCGGCCTGATGCCGAATCCGAAGACCGGCACCGTCACGATGGACGTGGCCAAGGCGGTCACAGACATCAAGGGCGGCAAGATCGAGTTCCGCGTCGACCGGCACGCCAACCTGTGCTTCATCGTCGGCAAGGCGTCGTTCAGCCCCGAGCAGCTCACCCAGAACTACTTCGCCGCCCTGGACGAGGTGCTGCGGCTCAAGCCGTCGGCGTCCAAGGGCCGCTACCTGAAGAAGGTGACGGTCTCCTCGACCATGAGCCCCGGCGTCGGCGTCGACCCGACCCGGACCAAGCCCGCCGAGGTCTGAGCCCCAGCTGGAGCATTGGGCGTCCGTCGCTCATGCGGCGGAGCCCGGCGACGGCCCGGTACCCCCAAAAGGTGCCGGGCCGTTCCGCGTCCCGACCCGCCCACTCCGCCGTCTCCGCTCCCGCCCCAGCGTCTGGCTCCCCCCAGCGTCTGGCTCCCGTGTCCGTTCCGCAGCGCCACGGCTGCCGATCTCACCATCGGTGCCGGCTGGACGGGTTCCGTGGCGAGCCTCGTGTCATGACGCGAGATCCGACAGCCAGGGTGAGAGTGGCTCCCGATGGTGAGATCGATGGTCCGGAATCGGGGACGGGCGGACGCCCGGCACACCCTGATTTGGACGCCTCTGGCGCCGTGCAATAGACTGAGCGCAGCCGAAGACCGCTGGTGGCGCCGTAGGTGCCCTAAGGATCAACGATCGCCCGCGCAGGTACTCCAGAACAGCTCGTCACGAGTTCGCCCCGGGTAGCCCTGCGCGCCGGGGTTTTTCCATGTCCGAGGCGATCAACGGAAGTGGGAAGGAGACTCATGGCGAGGGCCGACAAGGCCGCAGCCGTCGCGGAGCTGAAGGACAGCTTCACCAGCGCGGCTGCCGCTGTACTGACCGAGTACCGCGGTCTCACCGTGAAGAACCTGCAGGATTTGCGCAGGTCCTTGGGTGAGAACGCCAGCTATGCCGTTGCGAAGAACACGCTGACCACGATCGCTGCCCGGGAAGCCGGCATCGAGGGCCTGGAGGCTCAGCTCTCCGGCCCGACCGCGATCGCGTTCATCTCCGGCGACGTGGCAACCGTCGCCAAGGGGCTGCGTGACTTCGCGAAGGCGAACCCGCATCTGGTCATCAAGGGTGGCGTCATGGACGGTCGTGTCCTGGACGCCGAAGGGGTCAAGAAGCTGGCCGACCTGGAGTCGCGCGAGGTCCTGCTCGCGAAGCTGGCCGGCGCGATGAACGGCAACCTGGCGAAGGCCGCGGGCCTGTTCGCCGCCCCGCTCAGCCAGGCCGCTCGCGTCTTGGCCGCCCTGTCCGAGCAGAAGCAGGCCGGGGACGCCCCGGCAACCGATGCAGCACCCGCTGCGGAGGCCACCGAAGACGCGGCTGACGCTGCATCGAAGTAACGAAAGGAACACCAACATGGCGAAGATCAGCACCGACGAACTCCTTGACGCCTTCAAGGAGATGACCCTGATCGAGCTCTCCGAGTTCGTGAAGCAGTTCGAGGACACCTTCGGCGTGACCGCCGCCGCCCCGGTGGCCGTTGCCGCCGCTCCGGCCGCCGCCGGCGGTGGCGAGGCCGCCGAGGAGGAAGAGGTCAGCAACGAGGTCGACGTGATCCTCGAGTCCCCGGGCGACAAGAAGATCCAGGTCATCAAGGAGGTGCGCGCGCTCACCAGCCTGGGCCTGAAGGAGGCCAAGGACCTGGTCGAGGCCGCCCCCAAGGCGGTCCTGGAGAAGGTCAACCGTGAGGCCGCGGCGAAGGCGAAGGAGGCCCTCGAGGCCGCCGGCGCCGCCGTCTCGATCAAGTGAGCTGACTCTCCCGGTCGACAACGACTCGGCGGCGGAACCCCAGGCGGGTTCCGCCGCCGAGTTCCATGTCGGGAGGCTGACGGTCGCGCGGATGACACGTGTCGCCGCGTACTCCACCCCGCGTTGCGGACGCCACCGTGCCGGAGCGCGCCTCAGATGCCGGGGACGCGACACCGAACACACCGGTTCGGCGAGCGACGGTCGGCCGCACGGGCGGGACGCGGCCTGTGCGGACCAGCCTCGAGCACCGGTAATCGGCGGCGGAACCGAGGTTCCGCCGCCGATCTGCCTGCGGGGGTGGGTGTGGGCTGGACTTGAAGGGTCAGCGCTGCGCGATGCGCGCGCTGACGGGCCAATCGCCGTAGCCTCCCCATGCCTGATCGGACGCCTGGGCGGCGACCGGCACGGTGGAGACGGCGATCAGTGCCGCGACGGCCACCAGGGCCTTGCGGAACGTCTTGTTCATGATTCCCCCGTTTTGATTGGTCTTGTCGTTGACAAAAACTATCGGGACTTGACGGACCTGTCAACTAATCGTCAGACTGTTGAGGGTAAGTCCCGAGGAGGTGTCTGTCTTGACCGCTTCGCTGGCCCAGAACGGGTTTGGCGCTCGGCTTCGTGCTACCCGCAGACGTCTCGGTATGTCGCAGGCGGAACTCGGCGGAGAACGCTACACGGGCAGCTACATCTCCCACCTCGAGAGCGGACGCCGCGCGGCGCCGCCCGACGTCATCGAGTTCCTCGCGATGCGGCTCGGGGTGACGGCCGACGAGTTGGGCATGGAGCCGACTCTTGTCGAGCCGGTTGACAATCTTGACAACACACATGCGCTCGAACACCTGCTGATCGCCGAGCGCGCCTGGTACGACCGCGACTGGGCGACCGCCGGCGAGCTGGCGACCCGTGCGGCGGCGTCCGCGCTGCAGGCGGGTCAACCCGAGCGGCACTGGCAGGCGCTGTACGTCCAGGCGCAGGCCGCCCTGGCCGAGGGTGACTTCGCCGATGCGATCCACTTCGCCGAGCGGCTGGCCGATCACCAGGTGGCGGCCGGCTCGCAGACCCTGCGTGCCCAGGCCCTGTGCCTGTCCGCCACCGCCCACCGGGTCGGCGACGAGCTGCCGATGGCGCTGGTGCACGCCGGTCAGGCCGTCGAACTGGCTCGTGACGCACCGCCGATCGTGCTGGCGGACGCCCTCATGTGCCTGATCAGCGCCGCTTTGGAGGCCGGTCGTCCGACGGCGGAGACCGACCGGCTGTGCACCTGGCTCGAGGACGTCTCGCTGCACGTCGAGTCCGGCCATGCCCGCGGCGTCATCTACTGGGCGCTCGGCACCGCCGCGTTCAAGTCGGGCAATGTCGGCAAGGGACTGGAGTTGCACGACCTGGCCATCGAACTGCTGAGCCCCCGGCGTGACCTGCGGATGTGGCTCCGGCTCAACCGCTCGGCGGCCAACTGCCGGCTGGAGGCGGGGATCACCGACGGTGTCAAGGAGATGCTGGAGGTCGCCCGCGGCGGGCTCAGCCTGATCGGCAGCGTCTTCGACGTGTTCGAGTTGCGTCACGCCGAGGCGAAGCTGGTGCTGCTGGAGGGCCGGCCCCTGCAGGCCGCCGAGTTGGTCCGGGGGCTGCTGGCCGATCCGGCAATGCGCCCCGCGGTCGTCAGCAGCGGTCGCGGCGAGGAGTTGCTGGCCGAGATCGAGCTCGATCTCGGTCGCCCCGGTAGCGCCCGTGCCGCGTTCATCCGCGCCGCCGGGGTGTACGGCAAGCAGGAGCAGTTCCGCCAGGCGAGCCAGTGCTGGCAGCGTGCCGCCGACCTCGAGAACCTGGCTGTCCAGAATCCGGACCCCCAAAACCCGATAGTTGACAGCACTGTCAAGTCGTGATGTGATTACTCCTGTCAGCGGCACAACCCCCCGATAGCGTCGTTGATGGGCACTGCTGATCGGTGTTCGCCTTGTGAGTTTCCTCCCGTTGCCCGAGGCGAGCACCGATTCAGTGCGTTCTGGGGTCGGAACGCCTTCAACCCTCGTCTCGGACACCTTTCGCCACGTCTGGTCGGTAGGGCGGGCGGCGCGGATCACCCGGGCCGGGAGCTGCGCGAGAAGACCGAGGGAAACACCCCCGAGGCTCGGAGGCGCGTCCCCGGTCGGAGTTCGCACGAGATAGAGAACCCGTCCCCGTCCCTGGCGTTCGAACTTCGCACGTGGAGAAGCGTCCTCGTCCGAACTCTGGCACGTAGGAACCGTCCCCGACGTCCGGACTTCGCACGAGAAGAACCGTCCCCACCGGGCCGGACGGTGGGCAGGGCCGGCGTCGACCAACCGGGTGCGGTGAATCCTCGCCGCGGCGTCCCGGGGCGACTATGGTGGCTGCAACGCGTCCGGACGGCCCGAGGATGAGCCGGCGGAGGGCGCACGACGCCGGCGCGAGGCGGGCGGTGACGAGGGTGGCTCGAGAGGCGTCCGCCGATTTGGCATCAGGCGGAGGATGGACTATAGTGCTTGTTTGCCCATCGCTCACCCACGACCCGTGATTTGACGCGGGCCGTTCTGCGTGCAAAGAACCGGCCGACAGCCGGGTTTCTTGGAAGGACCATCACCTTGGCCGTCTCGCGCTCTGCGTCGAAGAACACCAATGTCGTCTCTGCTTCCGGACGGATCTCGTTCGCCAAGATCGCCGAACCTCTCGAGGTTCCGAATCTGCTCGATCTCCAGATCGAGTCCTTCGACTGGCTGGTCGGCAACGAGGCCTGGCGGACCCGCGTGGCCGCCGCCCTCGCCGAGGGACGTACCGACGTCAACACCAAGTCGGGGCTGGAGGAGATCTTCGAGGAGATCTCGCCGATCGAGGACTTGTCACAGACGATGTCGCTGTCCTTCCGCGACAACCGCTTCGAGGATCCCAAGCACTCCGTCGAGGAGTGCAAGGACCGCGACGTCACCTACG
>CALMIQ010000242.1 GCA_937863965.1 uncultured Micropruina sp. | reverse complement strand
CGCTGACCTCGGCGACGTACCGCGAGACGCTGCGCACCACCGTGCGGGGCGCCAAGCGGGTGAAGGCGAGGATCGACTGGAAGGGCCGCGGCCAGGCCGAGCGCAGCTTCGAACACGAGCAGTCGGACGAGGGCCTGTTCCTGCGCGCCGGCGTCACCCGCAAGGCCAAGGCGACGTTCACCATCGTGGCCGGTAGGTACACCGTCGCCGGAACCACCACCCGGGCGCAGATCGCGCAGGCCGCCTACACGACGCTGTAGCGGGCGGGGCCGGACCGAGCGGACGGCATGGAAGACTCATCCCATGCCGCGCCGCGACAAGGAGTCCTACGTCAGGGACTCCACCTGGGCGACCCTGCCCGCGGTGCTGCTCGGGCTGGCGGCGATGTACCTCCTGGTCTTCCAGGAGCCGCTGACCGGCTACTTCATCCTGACCTGCGGGCTGTTCAGCGCCTGGCTGTGCGACTTCACCACCCTGTCCGACGGACTGCTGCCCGACCTGACGGCGGTGGCGTCCGGCATCGTCGTCCTCAGCCTCTCCGACCTCGCCGCCGACCTCTCGGACGCCGGGATGATCCGCTTCACCCTGGTGCTCTCAGGAGCCGTTCTGGTGCCGTACGCCCTGGTCCGCTGGGTGTTCCGCCGCGAGCCGATCACTTTCCCGTGGGGCGGCTGGCGCTGGAACCGCGCCCAGTGGAGCTATCTGGTCGTGGTGGTGGTGGCCGGCTACCTGATCCTGCCCTGGTACTTCCTCAGCACCGGGGTCTACCAGAACTGGCCGGCGATCCACACCCCGGGCGAGGTGGCCCGCCTCTTCGTCGGGGTCAACGCCGTCGGCATCTGGGACGAGTTGTTCTTCATCTGCACCGTGTTCGCCATCTATCGTCGGCATTTCCCCTTGTGGCAGGCGAATCTGCTGCAGGCGATGGTGTTCGTGTCGTTCCTCTGGGAGCTCGGCTACCAGTCCTGGGGACCGCTGCTCACCATCCCGTTCGCGCTGGTTCAGGGTGCGATCTTCCAGCTCACCAAGAACCTGGCCTACGTGATCACCGTCCACCTACTCTTCGACCTGGTGGTGTTCCTGGTCCTGATCCACGGGCACAATCCGACCTGGCCGTCCATCTTCTTCCTGATCTGAAGGAGCCCTCGTGAACTCCAGTTCCAGCCGACGCCCCGCCATCGAGATCCCTGGGCAGGCCCGGGCCAACCGACTCCCGGCGAACCCGGCCACCCAGATCCCGGGTCGAGCCCGGGATGACGGACCCGCAGAGCCGGCGCGCAAAGATTTCGGCCGCATCGGCGACACCGCGGTCGAGCGCGTCCGGCTCGAATCCGGCGGCGTGATCGTCGACCTGCTCAGCATCGGCGCCGCCGTCCACCGGGTGATCGTCGACGGCCGGGACGTCGTCCTGGCCCATCCGGACGCCGCCGGCTACGCCGACTCGCTGTACTGCCTCGGGCTGACCATCGGCCGCTTCGCCAACCGGATCGGCGGCGGCCGGTTCACCCTCGACGACACCGAGCACCGGCTGGCCACGAACGAGGGCGGCAACACCCTGCACGGCGGCCCGGACGGCTTCGCCCGCCGGGTCTGGGCGATCACCGACCTGGCGCCCGGCACCGTCGAGTTCTCCCTGACCAGCCCGGACGGC
>CALMIQ010000241.1 GCA_937863965.1 uncultured Micropruina sp. | reverse complement strand
CCCTCGAGGTCGACGACGTCACCCTCGCCGCGCGTCGCGCCGAGGCCGAGGCCCGGGGCTGGAAGCCACGGACCCGGCAGCGGAAGGTGTCCCCGGCGCTGAAGATCTTCGCGATGCTCGCCCAGTCCGCCGACAAGGGCGCCGCCCGGCGCGATCCGGACGAGCTCTAGCGCACCGGGCGGCCTCGCACGAAAGCGGGTGAATGTTAGGCTTGCCTAACTTTCCCCGAGGTGGAGCAGGGACGTGAGCCGATTCAGCGTTGCACTGATCGACGACCATCCCGTGCTCACCGGCGCGCTGGCGAGCGTGCTGGCCGCCCAGCCGGACGTCGCCACGGTGTTCACCGCGGCGAGCCTCGACGAGGGACGCCGGCTGCTGGCCCGCGAGCGTCCGGAACTCGCGGTGATCGACGTCCGGCTCGACCGCGATGACGGGCTGGCCCTGTTGCGGGAACTGCCACTCGTCTCGCCGCAGACCCGCGCGGTGGTGCTCACCGCGCATCCGCAGACCGCGGTCGTCGAGCGGGCCCAGGTCACCCTCCGCGGCGACGGCTTCACCCCGGACGCCGACCTCGCGGTCACCCTCGACGGCGCGGGCATCGACTCCACGATCACCGTCGGGTCCGACGGCTCCCTGCCCGGCTCGGCCCGAATCACGCTGCCGAGCGGAACCAGCATCGGCACGCACACCCTGCGGCTGGCGACCGGCTCGATCGCCGCGACCGTCGCGCTACGGGTCACGGCGGCGCCGACCGCGACCATACTGACGCCGAGCGTCCGGCCCGGCGAGGCGATCGCCTATGACCTCACCGGGTACATCGGCGTCGGCGGAGCGCCGCAGAAGGTCGCCGTCGTGGTCAACGAGAAGGTGTTGACCTGCGTCCAGGCCGGCGGTGACGGCGTCGCGAGCGGCTTGACCGCCCTGCCCGCCGACCTCACCGGTACCGTGGTCGTCGGCTTCAACGTGGGCCTGTCCTGCGTGCTGCCCCCCGCCGGCGTGATCAACGACCAGCCGATCTCACGGCTCGCGCCGTCGGTCACCGTGAGCGACAGCGCACCCGTGCTGAGCGCGGTCGCGATCAGCGGCAAGCTTGTCGTGACCGGTGCCGGATTCACCGCCGGGAAGAGCGTCCGGGTCAGGGTCGGCGACACCGACGCCGGCACGCTGACCGCGGACGCCGAGGGCCGGATCTCCGGCCAGCTCACCGCACCGACCGCGTCCGCCGGCCAGCGCGTGCTCGCCGACGACGGCACCCGCACGGCGGGCCGCCCGGCACGCCGACCGCGAACTGCTGCAGGAGGCCGGCTGGCGGCGGACTCCGGCCACCGTGACCGCCCACCCACTGGGACGCCGGATGGCCCCGGCCGGCTGACGAAAGCCGTAACACGACCGGTATCCGTCGGCATGCGGTTGGGTCTACTCTCGGCTGATCGTCCCGCCCCCGACGAAGGAGGCCATCATGAGCACCGCGAACGTGGACATGACCTCCTGGGCGGACGTGCATGCCGAGATCGAGCGCGAGGTCGGGGTGATCCTGTTCACCGTCCTGCGCTTCACCCACGGCGGTACCCGCATGGAGCGCGTCTACAGCTCGCACCCGGCCGAATACCCGGTGGGCGACACGAAAGAGGTCGCCACCGAGGTATCGCCGGACTGGATCGCCCTCTCCCGGGACGCGGGAACCCCCTACTTCGGCGCACCCCGGACGATCTCGAACGCGTCTTCACCAATGCCGGCCTGGTCCGCTCGCTCGGCTGCGGCTCCGTCCTGAACGTCCCGTTGCGGAACCCCATCGGCGCCGCCTGGGGCACGGCGAATCTCTGCGCGGCCGAGGGCACCTACACACCGGAGCGGATCTACCGCGCCCTGGAGATCATCGCGCGAGGCTTCCGGATCACCGGAGACGGCGGCAGGCTCGACTGACGCCGGCCGGGTCAGGCGTCCGGAACCCGCCAGGGCGTCTCGTCGACCTCGGCATCCTCGACCGGGGCGCGCGCGGTCAGATAGGCGCCGACCGCGGCGAAGACCGGCGCGGGCAGGAACAGCAGCCCGGACGACAGTGCCAGGAACAGGCACAGCGCGCCCAGCACACCGGCGCAGATCCAGGCGACCCGCACCCGGCGGCGACGCACCAGGATCGGGACCAGCGTCAGCGCCAACGGGATCAGCAGCGGCGGGAACACCGCCCAGCCGAGCACGCCGAACGGCGCCACCCAGTGCGGTCCGGACGCCGTCTGCACCGCCAGAATCGGCATGAACGCGAAGAACATCGATGCGGCGACGACGTACACCGCCGCCGCCCACTGCCACAGCTTCGCCTGCGTCGCGACCGTCACCCGCCCAGTATCACGCGTCCGATCAGCTCGGTGTCGCAATTGCCGCCGGACATGATCACGGCCGCGGTCGCGCCGGGCCGGCGTCCGGTGTCACCGAGCAGTCCGGCCAGCCCGATCGCCCCCGCCGGCTCGGGCATCTGGTGGGTGGTCTGCCAGAGGATGCGCATGGCGTCCGCGGCGTCCTCCTCGCTCACCCGGACGAAGCGCGCGACGCCGGCGACCATCGCCGCCACCGCTTCGGGCACCGGCGTCCGGGTGGCGACACCGTCGACGAAGGTGTCGGCGTCCGGGGTGCTCACCGGGCGTCCGGCGGCGAACGACAGCGCGTGCGCCGGCGCCCGGTCGGCCACCACCCCGACGATCTCGGTGGCGGCTCCCCGGAGATCGCGGACGGCGAGATGCGCGCAGACGCCCGAACCCAGCCCGACCGGCGCGTAGATCACGTCGAGAGGTCCGGCCTGGGCGTGCAGCTCGGCGGCGCCGGTGGCGACCCCGGCCACCAGGTCGGGGTGGAAGGACGGCACGAAGACCAGTCCGCGTTCGGCGGCGAGGCTCCGGGCGTGCTCCAACGACTCCTGGAAGTCGCGTCCGTACACCACCAGCTCGGCACCGAATGCGGCCATGGACGCGTTCTTGTCGGGGCTGTTGCCCTCGGGGACGACGATCGTCGCCGGCAGGCCGTGCTCGCGGGCGGCGTAGGCGACCGACTGGCCGTGGTTGCCCCGGGTCGCCGCGATCAGGCCGGGCACGGCGTTGGCCTCGCGGGTGAGTCGTTCGGCGAAGACCAGCCCGCCGCGCACCTTGAACGCACCCGTCGGCGTCGCGTTCTCGTGCTTCACCCAGGTCGGAGTCCCGGTGACCCGCTCCAGCAGCGGCCAGCGGTAGGCCGGCGTGACCGGCACGTGCGCCGCGACGATGCGGGTGGCGTCGGCGAGATCCTCGGTGGTCAGCATGTGCCGAGCCTAGGCGGCCATCCCCGATCCCGGTGGCCTGAGATCGAGCCCGGGGCCTTCCGGTGCGGTGTCCGTATCTGCTGGGATGGCGCCAGCCTCGCCACCCCACCGAGAGGACGTCCCGTGTCCCGTCTCCGTCGCACCGGCATCCTGGTGCTGGCCGCCGCCCTCGTGCTCACCGCCTGCACCTCCTCCGATCCGCCGTCCGGTCCGCTGGAGCCCGTGGGCGACACCCCGCCGGACGGCTACGCGGCGCGTCCCATCCCGTCCGCCCAGATCGATGCCGCGGTCGGCGGCCTGGACCAACTGGTCACCGACGTGATGCAGCGCAGCGGCGTCCCGGGGATGTCGGTGGCCGTCGTCCGGGGCGGCCAGATCGTCTATGCCAAGGGGTTCGGCGTCCGGGAGCTCGGCAAGGACGCCGCGGTGGACGCCGACACCGTGTTCCAGCTGGCGTCGGTGTCCAAGTCGGTCGGCAGCACGTGCGTGTCGGCGGCCGTCACCAACGGGTTGGTGTCCTGGTCGGACCCGGTGGTCAAGCACCTGCCCGACTTCAGCCTGTCCGACCCGGAGATCACCAGGCGGGTCACCATCGCCGATCTCTACGCGCACCGCAGCGGACTGCCCTACCAGGCCGGCGACGACCTGGAGGCGTTCGGCTTCGACCGGGCCGGGGTGCTCGCCAGGCTCGGCCAGTTCGAACTGGAGCCGTTCCGGATCACCTATCGCTACAGCAACTTCGGCATGACCACCGGCGGCGAGGCGGTGGCCGCCGCGGCCAAACGCCCTTGGGAGCAGCTGTGCGCCGAGCGGCTCTACGCGCCGCTCGGGATGACCTCCTCCAGCTCCAGCTACGCCGACTTCCTGAACCGTGAGAATCGGGCCACGCTGCACTTCCGCACCGCGGAGAAGACGTTCGAGCCGCTCTACACCCGCAACGCGGACGCCCAATCGCCCGCCGGCGGGGTCAGCTCGTCGGCCAACGACATGGCCCGCTGGCTGCTGATGAACCTGGCCGACGGCAAGGCCGGCGACCAGCCGGTGATCGACCCCGACGTGCTACGCGAATCGCACACCGCGCAGATCGCCACCGGTCCGCTGCCGAGCTCGGAGTCGCGCAGCCGGTTCTACGGCTACGGCTTCAACGTCGAGAACACCTCGACCGGGCACGTCCGGCTGGGCCACTCCGGGGCCTTCTACGTCGGGGCCGGCACCGCGTTCGGGCTGCTGCCGGCCGCCGACGTCGGCATCGTCGCACTCACCAACGGCTCCCCGGTCGGCGCCGCCGAGGCGGTCACCACCGGGTTCACCGACCTGGTCCGCACCGGCGCGCAGGAACGCGACTGGCTGGACTTCTTCGGGCCGATCTTCGGCGCGATCTTCGTCAACCAGAGCAAGGTCGCCGCCCCGCCACCCACGGACGCCGCGCCCGCGCGGCCACTGGAGGCCTACGTCGGGCGCTACACCAGCCCGTACGCCGGGGACATCGCGGTGACCCGCGACGGCGACCGGCTCACCCTGACCATCGGACCCAAGCAACTCAGCGCGCCGCTCACCCACTACGACGGCGACACCTTCAGCTGGCTCGCCCCCGGCGGCAACGGCGAACCGGTCTCCGCCGTCACCTTCTCGGGCGGCACCGGGACGGCACAGTCCGTCGACATCGAACTGGTGCAACGCCCCCGGTTCGAACGGGCCTAGCACCGCCCGGTCGGCGGACCCGCCACAATCGAGCCATGCGCCGTCCCGACCGTTCGCCGCTGCGCGCCGTCCTGCTGGACGCCGACGGCGTCCTGCAGCGCCGCCGCCCGGGACTGGTGCGCGGCCTGCTGCGACGCGGTGGCCCGCGGTTCCTGGTGGACGCCCTGCGCGCCGAGGTGCGCTGCCTGAGGGGCGAACACGACTTCCCGGACGCCCTCGCCGCGGTGATGCGGCGCCACCGGGTCGCCGGCGATGCCGCGGACGTCGCTCGGGGCTGGCTGGACATCGTCATCGATCCGCGGCGCCTGGAGCTCGTCGACGAGCTGCGGGCCCGCGGCATCCGGGTCGCGTTGGCGACCAACCAACACCGGTTCCGCGGCCTGCACATGCGCGACGCGCTGGGCCTGGACGAGCACTTCGACGCCGCCTACTACTCGTTCGAACTCGGGACGGCGAAGCCGGACGCCGCGTTCTTCATCCGCGCCCTGGACGACCTGGGCGAGCGACCGGCGTCGGTGTTGTTCGTCGACGACCTGCCGGGCAACGTGCGGGCGGCGCGGAGGCTCGGCATCGATGCCCGGCTGCACCTGTGGCGCACCGGGGCGGCGGGGTTGCGCCGCACCCTGGCGTCCCGGCTCTGAGACCGACCGGCTCCAACCGAGCGGGCTCAGGCCAACAACGGCAGCACCGCCACGACCCCGGCGATGGTGCCGAGGCTGGCCAGGGTGGACAACGCCACCACGCTGGCCACCAGGGCGGGATTCGAGCCGTACTCGCGGGCCAGCATGAACGCGTTCACCGCGGTCGGCATCGAACAGGCCAGGATCAGGCTGCTCAGCTCGAGACCGTCCAGGCCGAGCAGCAACCCCAGGCCGGCGGCCAGCACCGGCAGCGCCACCACCCGGACGGCGGCCGCGATCAGCACCGGCGCGGTCAGCCGCAGACTCGCTCGCTGCCCCAGCTGCAGCCCGAGCGCGATCAGCACCATCGGGATCGCCGCCTGGGCCAGCAGTTCGACGCCGCGCGCGACGCCGACCGGAAGGGTCACGCCGGTGGTCCGGACGATCAGGCCGGCCAGCAGGGCCCAGGTCACCGGCAGCCGGATCACGGTCAGCACGGCGTCGCCCACGCCGCCGTGCGAGCCGAGCAGGGCGGGCCCGACGGTGTACATCACCACCAGCGAGGTGACGAAGATCACCACCGCCTGGTCGAGCCCGACGCGTCCGAGGGCCAGCAGGGCGATCGGCAACCCGAAATTGCCGTTGTTGCCGATGACCACGCTGGCGATCATGGCGCGCCGGGTCGGTCCGTCCCGGCCCCACGCGGCGGCCAGGGCGATCAGGCCGGCGACCAGCGTCACCAGCAGGTAGCCGCCGACCAGTTGCACCGCCTGCCCGCCGGAGACCTCGGTCTTCATCACGCTCTCGAAGGCGAGCAGCGGGGTCAGCCCGTACAGGTTGATCTTGCCGACGGTGTCCATGTCGAGCCGGAACCTCCGGGACAGCGCGACACCGACCAGGGCGACCAGCACCACCGGCAGGATCACCTCGATCAGCGCGGTGAGAAAGGCCACCCGTCAATCGTTTCATCGCCCCGGCCTCCCGGTGATCGGCGTCCGGAACAATGGCGGCCATGACCTCCTTCACCCTGACCGAACCCCTCGCCCATCCCGCTGCCGCGTGGGACGAGCTGGTCGCCCATCCGGAGCTGCTCTGGGGCCACGGCGCCCCCGACCTGGAACCCGGCCGCGACTACGCCTCGCACAGCCAGGCCGGCACCGGTGGCCAGGGCCGGATCGAGGCCGTCCGGCCGGGCCGGGTGGAGTTCACCTGGGGCGGGCCGGGCTGGGAGCGGCCGGGGCGGTTCGTGGTCTTGGTCGGCGACGACCTGCGGGTGGAGGCCCACGCCGTCCCCGACGCGGAGGCCGCCGCGGCCCGTGCCCACTGGGAGCGCATGGTGCGCGGGCCGCGGAGTACCTCAACCATCCCAACGCCGGCCTGGACGCGCCGGTCCGGGCGGTTCTGTTCGATGCGGACGGCGTGCTGCAGTGGCCCCGTCCGGGCTGGCTGGCCGACTTCGTCCGGATCGGCGGCGACGACTTCGTGGTGGACGCCTTCCGCGCCGAGGTCGCCTGCCTGGCCGGCGGCGACGACCTGCGGCCGCGGCTGGAGCTGCTGCTGGCGGAGTCCGGCACCGGCGGCAGCGTCGATGAGATCCTGGAGGTCTGGCACGACATCGTGATCGACGCCGAGGCACTCGCCGTGGTCGAGCGGGTGCGCGCGTCCGGCCTGATCGTCGGTCTGGCCACCAACCAGCAGAGCTACCGCGGCGGCCACATGCGCCACGTGTACGGCATCGACCGGCACTTCGACCACGCCTTCTACTCCTACGAGGTGGGACACGCGAAGCCCTCCCCGGCGTTCTTCGGACACATCGTGGCCGAACTCGGCCTGCCCGCCGAGCAGGTGGCCTTCGTCGACGACGCGCCCGCCAACGTCCGGGGCGCCAGGCTGGCCGGCCTGCGCGCCGCGTTGCACCGGGTCGGCGACGGGGCGTCCGGGCTGGCCGCCGACCTGGCCGGGCTGGGCGTCCCCATCTGAGCGCGGGGGCGGCGCTCGACATCCGGGCACTGGGCAGCGCACGAGCCGGGCACTAGTCTCGGTGCAATGTCGCAGCACACCAGCCACACCGTCCTGGCCAGCACCGACAGCAGCGCGTTCGCGTCCGTGCGGCAGCGCGGGACGACGCGCGACGAACGCTTCGCATTGGGCCGGTCGCTGCGCGAGCGGGTGCCGATCTCCGCGCTGGGGGTGTGGAACGCGACCCAGGCGCGTCCCGACCCGATCGAGTTGATCAACGCCTCGCACGAGGGCCGCGTCGACGAGCTGATCCCGATCCGGGTGGGCAGGATGGTCTCCTCACCCTACGGCTTCTACCGGGGCACGGCGGTGGTGATGGCCTCCGACCTGGCCGCCCTGCCGATCACCGGGATCATGCCGGTGATCTGCGGCGACTCGCACCTGGGCAATTTCGGCTTCTACCGTTCGCCCGAGGGCGAGCAGGTGATCGACCTCAACGACTTCGACGAGGCCCACCCGGGCGCCTGGGAATGGGACCTGCGCCGGCTGGCCGCCGCGGTCTGGGTGGCCGGACGCGAGAACGGCTACAGCGAGGACGACATCGCCGACGCGGTGCGCGCCTGCGTGATGGCCTACCGCGACGAGGTCGACCTATTGGCGTCGATGCCGCTGATGGCCCGCTCGTACAACCGGCTGGACATCGAGCGGCTGCACGAGACGGCGACCGAGAAGGAACTGCGGGACGAGATCAAGCGGGCCGGCAAGGTCGCCCGCAAACGCACCTCCGACCGGGCACTGCCCCGGTTCACCGACTCCACCGCCGAGGGCGAGCGCCGGATCGTGGAGGAGCTTCCACTGATCCGTTCGGTACGCGGCGAGGAGTTCGACCAACTCGCCGAGGGCCTGGACGCCTACCTGGACACCCTCGCCCCGCACTGGCGGCGGGTCGTCGCCGGCTACACGCTGGTCGACATCGCCCACAAGGTGGTCGGCGTCGGCTCTGTCGGCCTGCGCGCCTATGTGGCCCTGCTGGAGGGCAGTTCGCCGGACGACGTGCTGTTCCTGCAGCTCAAGCAGGCGCGGCGGTCGGTGCTGGCCCGCTACGTCCATGGCGACAACGCCTGGCACGCGCACCAGGGCCAGCGGGTGGTCGAGTACCAGCAGGCGCTGCAGACGGTCTCCGACCCGCTGTTGGGCTGGACGGAGGTCGACGGCCGGCAGTACTACGTCCGGCAGTTCCGCAACATGAAGGGCACGGTGCCGCTGGACGGCCTGACCGCGACCGCGCTGACCGACTACGCCGGCATCGTCGGGCACCTGCTGGCCAAGGGCCACGCCCGGACGTCCGGGGCGTCCATGATCGCCGGCTACCTGGGTGGCGGCGAGAAGGCGGCCAAGGCGTTCTCGCGGTTCGCCCGGCTGTACGCCGACCAGACCGAGGCCGACCATGCGGCGCTGGTGAAGGCGGCCCGCGAGGGCCGGATTCCGATCGCCGACGGCGCCCTGGCGGCGATGGGGTCGGCCTTCCGCCCCGGCGGGTGACCCCGTCCCCGACCCCCGCGCTCGCCTAACTATTTGGGGCTCGCCCACCTGCGCGAGCCCCAAATAGTTAGGCGAGCGCTCGGTGAGAGGCGGGTGACAGCTGTCATGCCGAACCGGTGACAGCGTCCCCTGATCGGATCGGGCGAGCCGCGACACCGTTGAAGGCATGGACGCGATCACCCTCACCGGACTCACCAAGACCTACGGCACCCTGACCGCCGTCGACGCCCTCGACCTGACGGTGCCTGCGGGGCAGATCATGGCGCTGCTCGGCCCCAACGGTGCCGGCAAGTCGACCACCACCGAGATGGTTCTGGGCCTGACCAGGCCGGACGCCGGCAGCGTCGCGGTGTTCGGGGCCGACCCGATCACCGCGATGCGCCGCGGCGAGGTGGGGGCGATGCTGCAGAACGGCGTCCTGCTCTGGGACGTGCCGGTGCGCCGGCTGCTCATCCTGATGCATGGCCTGTATGCCCATCCGCTGCCGCTGGAGGAGGTGATCGAGCGCGCCGACCTCGGTCCGATCCTGAAGAGCAACACCAACAAGCTCTCCGGCGGTGAGGCGCAACGGGTCCGGTTCGCGCTGGCGATGATGGCCGACCCGCGGCTGCTGATCCTTGACGAGCCCACCGTCGGCATGGACGTCGACGCCCGGCGCACCTTCTGGGCGACCATGGACACCCTCACCGCCGAGGGCCGCACTGTCGTCTTCGCCACCCATTACCTCGACGAGGCGGACGAGTTCGCCGACCGGATCGTGGTGCTCAACGCCGGCCGGATCGCCGCCGACGGCACCGGCAGCGAGATCAAGGCGGTGGTCGGCGGACGCCGGATCGGCTTCGCCGGACCCGCCCGCGACTACGCCGGACTCCCCGGCGTGGTCGGCCAGGAGCAGCGCGGCGCCCGCACCGTGCTGACCAGCGCGGACTCCGACGCTACCCTGCGCGCGCTGCTCGCCGACCCGTCCGTCCGCGACGTCGAGGTCAGCGCGCCCAGCCTCGAGGACGCCTTCCTCTCGCTGGTCTCCTGACCCCACGGCGAGAGCGGAGATCCCGGGACAAGCCCGGGATGACGCATCTCGGGGGTCCACCGCTGAACGAACACAACTCACACGAACGAGAAGAGGACACCACATCATGACGACCCGACTCGATGATCGTCCGACCCTGGCCCCGGCCGCCGCGGCGCCGGTCCACGCCGCCCCCACCGGGTCGACCGGCGGCAACCGCCGGCTGCTGCACTACCTCGGCCAGAGCCTGCTTATCCAGCTGCGCGACTGGGCGTTCCTGGGCTTCGTGATCGTCATGCCGACCACGGTCTACCTGTTCTTCGCCGGCATCTTCGGCAGCCAGCCGAGCGAGTCCGGACCGAGCGTGGCCGCGCTGATGATGGTCACGATGGCGACCTACGGTGGCCTCGGCGCCGCGATGAACGCCGGCTCGCAGATCCAGTCCGAGCGTTCCTCGGGGTGGTTCCGGCAGTTGATGCTCACCGCGCTGGCGCCGGGCCAGTTCGTGCTGGCCAAGATCGCCACCGCCATCGCCGTCCTGATCCCCGCGATCGGTGCCGTGTTCCTGGCCGGCGTCGCGTTGGGCGTCCGGCTGGAGGCGGCGGTGTGGGCCGCGTCCTTCGCGCTGATCATCGCCGCGTTGCTGCCGATGATCGTGCTCGGCCTGGTGATCGGGCTGTGGTTCAAGCCGCAGACCGCGACCGCCGTGACCACCCTGAGCATGCTCGCCCTGGCGATGCTGGGCGGGCTGTGGTTCCCGCTCGACCTGATGCCGGCGGGCATGCAGGCGATCGGCCGGCTGCTGCCCTCCTACTGGGCCAGCCAGATCGGCGGCTGGCCGCTGGCCGGCGGCGAGTTCCCCTGGCAGGGCGTCATCGTGCTCGCCGTCTGGCTGGCGACGCTGGCCGCGCTCGGGGGCCTCGGCTACCGTCGAGCCATCCGCACCTCCCGCCGCTGACCCGGACCATCCGTGACCGACGAGCCTGTGACCGACACAACCGCACCGCGGGCCCCGGCCTTCGTCGCCGGGGCCTGCGACCTGCCCTGGTATCGGCGGGCGTTCGCCCAGGGCGCCGGCTACATCCTGCCGAGCTCGATCTTCGCGTTCATTCCGATCGCCTTCGCCCTGGACGCCGGTCCCGGCATGATCGCGCTCATCGCGCTGAACTGCCTTGCCATTGTCGTATTCCTGCTCGGCAGCACGCTGGTGATGCACTGGCCCGGGTACGCCCGCTGGGCGTGGCTGGCCGGCCTGATCGGCTCGATCGCCACCCTGGGGCTGTTCCCCGACTCGCGGCCGATCTACTTCGCGCCGCTGGTGACCTGCACCGCGGTCACCCTGATCGCCTGGCGGCACGCCCTGATCGTGGTCATCGCGGCGACCTGCGTCGGCCTCGGCCTCGCCATCCTGCAGGGTGACCTGTTCGGCGTCGTCATGGTGCTGATGGGGTTCGTCCTGGCGCTGACCGTCGGCCTGGGCATCCGCTACGACGCCGCCCGGGCCGCGCTGCGCCGGGCGGAGGAAAGGACGGCGGTGCTGGCCGTCGCCGCCGAACGCGAACGGATCGGACGCGATCTGCACGACATCCTCGGACATTCGCTGACCACCATCGCCGTGAAGGCCGACCTGGCTCAGCGGCTGGCGTCCCGCGATCCCGCGGCGACCGCGGCGCAGATCGGCGAGATCGCCGACATCGCCCGGCAGTCGCTGAAGGACGTCCGGGCCACCGCCGCCGGCATGCGCGAGGTGCGGCTGGCCGCCGAGGTCGCGGCCGCCCGCGCCGTCCTGATCGCGGCCGGCGTCGAATGCCGGGCACCGGTCGCCCTGCCGATGCTCGCCGACGCCGACAGCGAGCTGCTCGGCTATGCGGTGCGCGAGGCGGTCACCAATGTCGTCCGGCACTCCGGGGCCACCGTCTGCACCATCGAGGCGGACGCCGACGGCGTCCGGATCGGCGACGACGGCACCGGGTTGGGCGACCGGCGCGGCGGCAGCGGCCTGAACGGCCTGCGGTCGCGGGTCGAGCAGGCCGGCGGCAGCTTCGACGTCCAGAGTTCACCGGCGGGAACCGTGCTCACCGTGCGGCTGGCCGCCCCATCGCCCGAAGGAAGCACCCCATGATTCGCGTGCTGCTCGCCGACGACCAGGAGTTGATCCGGACGGCGTTGGCCACCACCCTCGGCCTGGAGGACGATCTGGAGGTGGTCGGGGTCGCGGGCAGCTGCGCGGCGGCCGTCGAGGCGGCCGCCCGCACCCGGCCGGACGTGGTGCTGCTCGACGTCCAGATGCCGACCGGCGGCCTGGCCGGCGAGGACGGCATCGATGCCATCGTTCCGCTGCTGGCGGTCGCCCCGGACGCCCGGGTACTGGTGGTCACCACGTTCGGGCGTCCGGGTTATCTGCGCCGGGCCCTGGAGGCCGGCGCGATCGGCTTCATGGTGAAGGATGCCCCGATCGAGCGCCTGCTGGAGGGCATCCGACGGGCCAACCGCGGGTTGCGGCAGGTCGATCCCGAACTGGCCGCCGCCAGCCTCAGCCTCGGAGCGTCCCCGTTGACGGAACGCGAGGGACAGGTGCTCGCCGCCAGCGTCGGCGGTGCGACCACCGCCGAGATCGCCGCCGCGGTGTTCCTCTCCGAAGGCACCGTGCGCAACTACCTGAGCGCCGCGATCGGCAAGCTCGGCGCCCGCAACCGCGCCGAGGCGATCCGGACCGCCGTCGACAACGGCTGGATCTGAGGCAAGGACCCACCTGGTCGTCTCCTGCACCTGCACGCGCGGCGACGGAGATCCCGGGGCAAGCCCGGGATGACCAGGAGTGCGACTCGGAACTGCCGTGAGCGAGGTAGTGCCAGCACTACCCCCGCCCTCGTCCGGCCACCCTTCGGGAGTTCACAGCCGGCACCTAGGGTGGCCGCATGACCGCGACCTTGCCCGCTCCCACTACGGATGTCATCGCCCGCGCCGTGGGCGTCACGAAGACCTACGGATCCGGCGACGCCCGGGTGCACGCCCTGGCCGGGGTCGACCTCGAACTCCGGCGCGGGTCGTTCACCGCGATCATGGGGCCCTCCGGGTCGGGCAAGTCGACGCTGATGCACTGCCTGGCCGGGCTGGACGCCTCGACGTCCGGTCAGATCTGGCTGGGCGGCACCGAGATCACCGGCCTGGACGACCGCCGGCTCACCGCGCTGCGCCGGGACTCGGTCGGCTTCGTCTTCCAGGCGTTCAACCTGCTGCCGACGCTCACCGCGAGGGAGAACATCCTGCTGCCGCTCGACCTGGCCGGACGCCGCGCCGACCCGGCCGCGTTCGGCGCCGTCGTGGACTCGCTGCGGCTCACCGACCGGCTGGGCCACCTGCCGTCCCAGCTGTCCGGCGGCCAGCAGCAGCGGGTGGCGATCGCCCGGGCGCTGATCACCAAGCCGCAGGTGCTGTTCGCCGACGAGCCGACCGGCGCGCTCGACTCGCGGACGGGCCACGAACTGCTCGACCACCTGCGCACCGCCTGCGCCGAGTTGGGCCAGACCATCGTGATGGTCACCCACGATCCGAACGCCGCGGCCTACGCCGACCGGGCCGTCATCCTCTCCGACGGCCGGATCGTCGACGACCTGGACGCGCCGACGTCCGACACCGTGCTGGACGCGATGCGGAAGCTGGGCGCCTGATGCTGCGCCAGGTGCTGCGGGAACTGAAGTTCCACCCGTCCCGCTTCGTCGCCACCGTGATCGCGATCGCGATCAGCGTGGCGTTCATGGCCGGCTCGTCGATCCTGGTCGCGTCCGAGAGCAACGCTGCCCAGCGCCAGCAGTCGCTGCCGATCGCCGGTGCGGACGTCGTGCTCACCTTCGATCCGGACGCCGGCCGCGCCGATCGGGCCGCCGTGCGCGCGTTGCTCGGCTCGGCCCCCGGCGTGGTCGCCGCCGAGCCCAGCCTGACCCAGACCTTCGGCCTGCGGAACGGCCGCGCGTCCCTGTACGCGAACCTGATCGGCGTGCCGTCCGCGCCGCTGCGCTGGTCCGCGGTCGATCAGGGGCGTTGGCCGTCCGCGGCGGGCGAGCTGGCGCTCAGCCGCGGGGCCGCCGGGAGCCTCGGCGTCGGCATCGGCGACACGGTCACGTCCGCGTCCGACGACGCCCCGTTCACGGTGGTCGGCCTGACCGGCGAGCCCAACTCGCTGTTCCTGCAGACCGGCTACCTGGCGCCGGCGGAGTTCAGCAGGCTCGGCATCGACCCGGCCCTGGGCGGTGACCTGTGGATCGTGAAGGGTGTGCCCGGCGGCGACCCGGCCGAGCTGGCCCGCACTCTGCAGGCCGCCCTCACGTCGATCAAGGGTGTTTCGGTGCAGCCGGCGAGCCAACTGCGGGCCGAGACGATGAAGGAGTTCACCTTCGACGCGTTCCGCAACCTGCTCTGGTCGTTCGCCGCGATCGCGGCCGTGGTCGGCATGATCACCATCGCCAACACCTTCACCATCCTGCTCGCCCAGCGCCGCCGGC
>CALMIQ010000240.1 GCA_937863965.1 uncultured Micropruina sp. | reverse complement strand
CTGCGCTCGGCCAGGTTGCGCGCCAACTCGGTCAACGCCTGCGCCGCCGGACGGGCTCCGTCGGCGATCACGACCGGGAGTCCGTCGTCCCCACCCACCCGGACGGCCGGGTCGAGCGGGATCTCCGCCAGCAGCGGGACCGGGTAGCCGAGCCGGCCGGTCAGCGTGGCCGCCACCTCGGCGCCGCCACCGGTGCCGAACACGTCCACCCGGTGGGTGCCGCCGCAGTGCGGGCAGCCGACGTCCAGGTAGCTCATGTTCTCGACGACGCCGATCACCTTCTGGTCGAGCATGGACGCCATGGTGCCGGCCCGCTCGGCCACCTCGGCGGCGGCCTGCTGCGGCGTGGTGACCACCAGCACCTCGGCGTTCGGCAGCTTGTGACCCAGCGAGAGGGCCACGTCGCCGGTGCCGGGCGGCAGGTCGAGCAGCAGGAAGTCGAGGTCGCCCCAGAAGACGTCCGAGAGCAGTTGGTGCAGCGCGCGGTCGAGGATCGGGCCCCGCCAGGCGATCACCTGATCGCGGCTCGCCTTGAGCATGCCCATCGAGATCACCTTCAGGCCCATCGTGGGCACCGGCAGGATCATGCCGTCGAGCGAGGTCGGGGTGTCGTCCGCGACGCCGAGCATCTGCGGGATCGAATGGCCGTAGATGTCGGCATCCAGGACGCCGACCGACTTGCCCTGCTCGGCCAGCGCCATGGCCAGGTTGACCGTCACCGACGACTTGCCGACGCCGCCCTTGCCGGAGGCCACCAGGATCACCTGGGTCAGGTCGTTCGGGTCGGCGAACGGGATCGCGCGCTCGGCGATGCCGCCGCGCAACTGCCGCTTCATCTCGGCCCGCTGCTCGTCGCTCATCGCGCCCAGGGTCAGTTCGATGCCGCAGACGCCCGGCACCGAGGTCACCGCCGCGGTCACGTCGTGCTCGATGGTGCTCTTCATCGGACAGCCCGGAATGGTCAGCAGCACGGTGAGCGAGACGACGTCGTCGGCGTCGACGGTCAGCGACTCGACCATGCCCAGCTCGGTAATCGGACGCTTGATCTCGGGGTCCATCACCCCGTCCAGCGCCTTCCGGACGGCGGCGAGCAGTTCGTTGTCGGGCATGCAAGAACCCTACTCCGGCGCGCGCGACCCACGGTCGGGTATCGCGCTGGGCCGAATCGGCACCCCAGCCACCGTCATCCCGGCCGCCGGGATATCCACGTCCGGAACCGCCCGGCGAGGGAGATCCCGGGTCAAGCCCGGGATGACGAGGGGCCGACGGGCGCCCGGCACGACGGAGAGGTAGGGACGACCCGTCTCAGCGACGGCCGCCGTCCTTGCCCGGCCGGGTGGCGCCGTGGCCGGCCTCGTCGGCGTGCTCGCCCTTGTCGAGCTCCTCGAGCAGGTCGCGCAGCTCGCCGCGGATGAAGTCCCGGGTGGCCAGGTCACCGATCCGCATCCGCAGGGCCGCGATCTCGCGGGCCAGGAAGTCGGTGTCGGCGCGGGCCTGCGCGGCCACCTCGCGGTCGTGCTCGAGGCTGACCCGCTCGCGGGCCTCCTGCCGATTCTGCGCCAGCAGGATCAGCGGCGCCGCGTAGGAGGCCTGCAGGGACAGCAACAGGGTGAGGAAGATGAACGGGAAGGGGTCGATGATCAGGTCGCCGGGGGCGAACACGTTCCAGGCGATCCAGGCGACGATGATCACCGTCATCCAGATCAGGAACCGGGCGGTGCCCATGAACCGGGCGAAGCCCTCGGCGAAGCTGCCGAACACCTCCGAGTCCATCCGCACCCGGGGCAGCCAGCGGCGCTCCCGCCCGGGGGTGTTGAGCCGATCGCTACTGGACACCGGTCATCCCCTCCTGCAGCTGGTCCAGCTGCACGCCGCGCCAGTCGTTGGGCAGGATGTGGTCGAGGACGTCGTCCACGGTGACCGCGCCGAGCAGCCGGCCCTCGGCGTCCACCACCGGGGCGCAGACCAGGTCGTAGGTGGCGAAGTAGCGGGACACCAGCGCGATGTTGGACGACGGCGTGAGCGGGGTGATCCCCTTGTCCACCAGGGACGCCGCCAGCGTCGACGGCGGCTCGCGCAACAACCGCTGGATGTGCACGGCTCCCAGGAAGCGGCCCGTCGGGGTGTCCAGCGGCGTCCGGCAGACGAAGGCCAGGCAGGCCAGGGCGGGGGTGAGCTCCTCGTCGCGCATCATCGCCAGCGCGTCCGCGACCGTGGCGTCCGGCGCGAGAATCACCGGCTCCGGCGTCATCAGGCCGCCCGCGGTCGCGGCGTCGTAGCTGAGCAGCGAACGGACGTCCTCGGCCTCCTCGGGTTCCATCCGCTCCAGGATGTCCTCGGCGACCTCGGGGGCCAGCTCGGCGATCAGGTCGGCGGCATCGTCGGGATCCATCTCCTCCAGGACGTCCGCGGCCCGTTCCGTGTCCAGCGACTGGATCACCTCGACCTGCTCGTCCTCGGGCAGCTCTTCCAGCGCCTCGGCGAGCAGTTCGTCGTCCATCGCCTGGACCACCTCGGCCCGGCGTTGCGGATCCATGTCGTGCAGCTCGCGGGCGACGTCGGCGGGCTTCATCTCCTGCAGCTCGGCCAGGATCTGCTCGGCGCCGCGACCCGGGATCAACGCGAAGTCGGGCACCTCGTCCCAGGCGACGATGGTGATGTGCGGTTTGGCGAACGGACGCCGGCGCGCCTGATCGCGCAGCGCCACCTCGGACAGCTCCCAGTCGCGCGGCCGGGCCTGCCGGATGGCCAGGTCGTAGATGGTGAACGGCTCGGGATTGCCCCGGCGGAAAACGGTGCGATCGAACAGGTCGTCGATGGCCAGGCTCTCCTGGTCGCGGCGCTCGAAGCGGCGGGTGTTGACGACGCCCGAGATGATCACCTGGTTGACGTCGATGGAGTGCACGCGCTCCATCGGGAAGAAGATCCGCCGCAGGGCGAACAGCTCGACGACCAGGCCCTTGACCCGCGGCGCTCGTTTGCCCGGACGGTTCTGCAGCACCACATCGCGCACCTTGCCGACCTGGTCGCCGCTGGCGTCCAGCATCGGCAGTCCCTTGATCCGGGACACGAAGATCGACGAGGTCGAGGTCACCTTGGGAGGTTAGCGCGTCCACCACCCACCCGCCGACCCGTTATCCGCGACGATCGGCCGAACATCGCGCGCCGTCCTGCGCGCGAATCCCGATGTCGGTGACCATGGACGTGTTCCGGAGGTCGCCGGTCCCCGACGAGCGGAGGTACGGATGGCTGAGCCGCCCGGCCACGGGTCGACGGACGATGCCGGCCGCCGGCGACGGGGTGCCGCGGCGGTCTGGGAGGTCTTCGTCGTCTTCCTCGGCCTGGGGTTGACGTCCTTCGGCGGTCCGGTCGCCCACCTGGGCTACTTCCGGGAGGCACTGGTGGGCCGCCGGCGCTGGGTGACCGATGCGAGCTATGTCCAACTGGTCTCGCTGTGCCACTTCCTGCCCGGTCCGGCGTCCAGCCAGCTCGGCATGGCGATCGGACTGCAGCGGGCCGGTATTCCCGGCCTGCTCGCCGCCTGGCTGGGGTTCACCATGCCGTCCGCGCTGGCGATGGCGGCCTTCGGCTACGGCATCGGACCGGCCGGCGGAACGGGTACGGCGCCGTGGGCCGCGGGGCTGATGGCGGCCGCGGTCGCGGTGGTGGCCCAGGCCGTCCTGGCGATGGCGCCGCTGGCGTCCGGACCCCGGCGGGCCACCATCGCGGTCACGGCGATGGTGGCGGTGCTGGTGGCACCGGCACCCATCACCCAGATCCTGGTGATCGCGGCGGCCGGCGTGGCCGGATTGCTGTGGCTGGACCCGTCCGTCCCGGCCACCGACGCCGAGGCCCCGGCGGCACGGATCGGACGCGGCACCGGCGCCGCCTGCCTGATCGCCTTCGGCGTCCTGTTGGTGGTGCTGCCGCTGGCGACGTCCGGCGGGGGCGCCGGCTGGCGGATGATAGCCGGCTTCTACCAGGCCGGTGCCCTGGTGTTCGGTGGCGGCCATGTGGTGCTGCCCCTGCTCGAGGCGCAGACCGTGCAGGCCGGGCTGGTCGGGCCCGACGTCTTCCTGGCGGGCTACGGCGCCGCCCAGGCCGTGCCCGGTCCGCTGTTCACCTTCGCGGCCTTCCTGGGCTTCGTCGCGGCCACCCCGCCCAACGGCGCGGCCGGGGCCGGTCTGGCGTTGATCGCGATCTTCCTGCCGTCGGCGTTGCTGATCATCGGCGTGCACCCGTTCTGGGAGCGGCTGCGTGCCTCGTCCGCCGCCACCCGGGCGCTGGCGGGCGTCAACGCGGCGGTGGTCGGCATCCTGGCGGCCGCCCTCTACACGCCGGTGTTCACCGCCGGCATCGACTCGCCGGCCGCCATGGCGTTGGCGGCCGCCTGTTTCGTCGCGCTGCGGGTGTGGAACGCCCCGCCCTGGGCGGTGGTGCTGGCCGCCGGCGCCCTCGGTGCGTCGATCCTGGGCTGACGCCCAGGTCAGGTGGCCTCGGTGTCGAAGGGCGGCAGCGGACTCTCGGCCGCGACGACCTCGGACTCTCCGCCGCCCTCGGTCTGGTCCCCGGCGTCGGTCAGGGCTCCGTCGAGGCTGGTCCGGGCGTCGCGCAGTTCGCCGGCGACGGCGTTCAGGTCGTCGGTGGCGTCGGGACCGAGGTGCTTGGCGATGAAGGCCTTCGGGTTCAGGTCGGACAGCTGCAGATCGGCGTACTCGGGTCCGAGTTCCTGGCGCAGCCGGCCCTGGGCGTCGTTGGCGATGCGGCGGACGTAGTGCAGCACCCGGGCCGTCTTCCGGGCCAGTTCAGGCAGCTTTTCCGGCCCGAACAGGATGATGGCCAACACGAGCAGGAGAATGATCTCGCTCGCATTGAAGTCCATGGCTCACAGGGTAACGGCGAGGTCAGAGCCCGGCGGCGTCCAGCAGGGCGACGAAGGCTGCGGACTGCTCGGCGGACGCCGGCAGCATCGGCTGGCGCAGCACGGCGGGGGCGAAGCCCCGGGCCGCCAGGCCGGCCTTGACCAGCATGCAGCCCTGGGTGGCGAACACGCCGGTGAAGACCGGCAGCAGGGCCGCGTTGTCGGCGATCGCCCCGGCCAGGTCGCCGGCGAGGAACTTCTCGATCATCACCTTGGCGCGAGCGCCGGTGAAGTGTGTGGAGGTGCCCACCACGCCGATTCCGCCGACGGCGAGCAGCGGCAGCGTGTAGGCGTCGTCGCCGGCGTAGTAGGCCAGGCCGGTGCCGGCGATCACCGTGGCGGCGGCGACGGCGTTGCCCTTTGCGTCCTTGACGGCGACGATCCGCGGGTGGGAAGCCAGCTCGATCAGCGTGGCCGTCTCGATCGGGACGCCGGAGCGGTGCGGGATGTCGTAGAGCATGATCGGCAGCTCGGTGGCATCGGCGACGGCCCGGAAATGGGCGGCCAGCGCGTCCTGCGGGGGGCGTGAGTAGTACGGGGTGACCACCAGCAGGCCGGTGGCGCCGGCGTCCGCGGCCCGAGTGGCCAGTTCGATCGTGTGCCGGGTGTCGTTGGTGCCGACGCCGGCGACGACCTCGGCCCGGTCGCCGACCTCGTCGACCACGGCGGCCAGCAGTTCCGTCTTCTCGGCGTCGGTCGTGGTCGGCGATTCACCCGTGGTGCCGTTGATCACCAGCGCGTCGTTGTGCTGCTCGTCGACCAGATGGGCCGCGAGCTTTCGGGCCTGCACCAGGTCGATCGCACCGTCGGCATGGAACGGTGTGACCATCGCGGTGAGCAGGCGGCCGAAGACAGGCTGGGACATGGACCGCAGTGTATCGGCGCGGCCCGGCCGGCCGTGTCCTGAGCCGGGGGCGCGCGCGGGTGCCGCTTCGATAGGGTTGGCCCCGTGAGTCCTGCATCGCGCTCGGCCGCCAAGGCTGCCACCCCGTCCCCGTCCTGGGCGTTCTCGGAGTCCTTCGTCCCCGATGACGACACCATGCGCCTGGCCCGTGCGGCCAGCCGCCAGTTGGCCCTCACCCCCGCCAGCCAGGGCGTGACCTCCGCGCTCACCTTCCTGGCCCGGTTGATCCGTGCCCGCGCCGTGGTCGAGATCGGCACCGGCGCCGGTGTCTCCGGGCTCGCGCTGATCCGCGGCATGGCGTCCGACGGCATCCTGACCAGCATCGACCTGGAGAACGAGCACCAGGTCGCGGCGCGGCAGATCTTCGCGGCCGAGGGCGTCCCGACGCGGCGCGTCCGGCTGATCGCCGGGTCGGCGCTCAACGTACTGCCGAAGCTCAGCGACGGCGCCTACGACATGGTCGTGGTGGACGGCGACCCGCTGGAGTTCGTCGAGTACGTCGACCAGTCGCTGCGGCTGCTGCGTAGCGGCGGCCTGCTGGTGCTGCATCACGCCCTGTGGAAGGGGCTGGTCGCCGACGAGTCCAACGAGGACGACGAGACCGTGATCATCCGCGAGGCGCTGCAGGCCGTCTACGACATGGACGACTTCACCGCCAGCCTGCTGCCGGTCGGCGACGGGCTGCTGGTCGCCGTCAAGGCCTGACCCCGGCCTGACAAGGCCCACCCCGGCGTTCGGCCCCGGACGCGGCGAGACCGCCCCCGGTCGGGAGCGGTCTCGGCGGTCTCGGTCCTGGCGGTTCGTCCGGGAGACTACGGGCCGGGGATCGGGAAGTTCTTCGGCACCACGGTGATGCCGTCCTCGTGGTAGAAGCCGCGCGCCTTGTCGTGCTCGGGATCGACGCCGATCTCGACGCCGTCGGGGACCTGCACGTTCTTGTCCAGGATGGCCCGGCGGACGACGGCGTTGCGCCCGATCCGGCAGCCCGGGTAGATGATCGACTCCTCGACCTTGGCCCACTTGTCGACGACCACGTTCGGGGACAGCACCGACCGGTCGACGTCGCCGCCGGAGATGATGCAGCCGGCGCTGACGATCGAGTCCTCGGCGTTGCCGCGCAGCGTGAACTTCGCCCCGGGCAGCTGCGGCTGCGAGGTGAAGATCGGCCACTTGCGGTTGTACAGGTTGAACTCGGGATTGACCGAGACCAGGTCCATGTGCGCCGCGTGGTAGGCCTCGATGGTTCCCACGTCGCGCCAGTAGTTGAGGTCCTTGTCGGTCGCGCCCGGCACGGCGTTGCGGGTGAAGTCGTAGACACCGGCGCGTCCGGCATCGACGAAGTAGGGGACGATGTTGCCGCCCATGTCGTGCTTGGTGTCGGCGGCCGCGTCCTCGTTGAGCGCCTCGACGAACGCCTTGCGGGTGAACACGTAGTTGCCCATCGACGCGAACGACTCGTCGGGGCTGTCCGGCAGGCCGGGAGGATCTGCCGGCTTCTCCAGGAAGCTGTTGATCTTGCTCTCGGCGCTGGCATCGATGACGCCGAAGGCGGACGCCTCCGAGCGCGGCACGCGGATGCCCGCGACGGTGCAGTCGAGGCCCGAGTCGATGTGGGCCTGCAGCATCTCGGCGACGTCCATCCGGTAGATGTTGTCGGCCCCGAAGACCACCACGTAGTCGGGATCCTCGTCGTTGATCAGGTTCATGGACTGGTAGATGGCGTCGGCGCTGCCCTGGAACCACTGCTTCCCGGTGCGCTGCTGCGCCGGCACCGAGGTCACGTAGCTGCCCAGCATGGTCGACATCCGCCAGGTGACCGAGATGTGCCGGTCGAGCGAGTGCGACTTGTACTGGGTCAGTACGCAGATCTTGGTCAGATCCGAGTTCACCAGATTGGACAGGACGAAGTCGATCAGGCGGTACGTGCCTCCGAACGGCACCGCGGGCTTGGCGCGATCAGCCGTCAGTGGCATCAAGCGCTTGCCCTCGCCGCCCGCCAGGACGATGGAGAGAACTGTCGGGTTGCTCATGATCCGAACATAGGGCCCACCGCTCGTCCGGGACAGCCCTACGGATCAAAATCCCGCTTTGTGTCGTCACCCGAGCCCGCCGAATGTCCCGGGGTCGGGCCCCAACCCTCCCCGTAGGTGGGTGCGGTGTGCAACGATCCGTGCATGTCACTGCGTGTATCCATCCTCACTCGTGAGTATCCGCCGCACATCTACGGAGGCGCCGGCGTCCATGTCGGACAGCTGGTCCCGCAGTTGCGCAAGTTCTGCGAGTCCGTCGACGTCCAGTGCATGGGCGAGCCCCGCGAAGGCGCCACCGCACATGCCGAGGACTACCCGCCCGGCGCCAACGGTGCCATCCGCACCCTCGGCGCGGACGTCGCGATGGCCGCGGCGATCCCCGAGGTCGACGTGATCCACAGCCACACCTGGTACGCCCAGTTCGCCGGGATCATCGGCGGCCAGTTCCAGGACGTCCCGCACGTCGTCACCGCGCATTCGCTGGAGCCCGACCGGCCCTGGAAGGTCGAGCAGCTCGGCGGCGGCTACCGGGTCTCCTCATGGATCGAGCGGACGGCGTTCACCCAGGCCGACGCCGTCATCGCGGTCTCCGCGGCGATGATCACCAACATCCGCAACGCCTACCCGGCGATCGACCCCGACCGGATCCACGTGGTCAAGAACGGCATCGACCCCGAGGAGTTCAAGCCGGACCCCAACACCGACGTGATCGATTCCCTGGGCGTCGACCGGGACAAGCCGATCGTCACCTTCGTCGGCCGGATCACCCGGCAGAAGGGCCTGATCCACCTGGTCAGGGCCGCTCAGCAGTTCGATCCGGACACCCAGGTGCTGCTGCTGGCCGGCGCCCCGGACACCCCCGAGATCGCCGCGGAATTCGACGGCGCCTTCGCCGAACTCAACAAGACCCGCAGCGGCGTGAAGTGGGTGCAGGAGATGTTGCCGCGGGCCGCCGTCCGGCAGGTGCTCACCCACTCGACGCTGTTCGCCTGTCCGTCGATCTACGAGCCGCTCGGCATCGTGAACCTGGAGGCGATGGCCTGCGAGATCCCGGTGGTGGCTTCCGCCGTGGGCGGCATCCCCGAGGTCGTGGTGGACGGCGAGACCGGCCTGCTGGTCGGCTACGACCCCGCCCAGGCCGGCGACCCCGAGTTCATCCGCGGCTTCGAGACGCAGTTCGCCGAGAACGTCAACGAGCTGACCCGCGACCGCGACCGGGCCCGCCAGATGGGCCTGGCCGGACGCCAGCGCTGCATCGACGAGTTCAGCTGGGAGAAGATCGCCCAGGAGACCGTCGAGGTCTACGAGAAGGCCATCGCGGTCCACAACGGCTGATTCCGCAGACGGCGAAGGCCCCCGGGTTCCCGGGGGCCTTCGCCGGTGTTCGAATGTGACTGATCAGGCGGGGTTCACGACACCCGTCAGAGCCTCCAGAAGCTCCGCCGCCTCGGCCGCGTTCATCTCGATGACCAGACGACCGCCGCCTTCGGCCGGGATTCGCATGGCGATCACGCGCCCCTCCTTGGCCACCTCGATGGGCCCGTCGCCGGTCCGCGGCTTCATTGCTGCCATTGCTCACCCTCGTTCTGGTTGGGGACTTACCAGGCCCATTATTCCAGAACGCTGTGACCAATGCCCGGAAGCGGATGCCGACCCGGTAACAGCCTCTATCGACGAGACTCCGATTCCGCTGCGGCGACCTCCGGACCGGCCGCGTCCGGGGCGGTCGGCGCGGCATCGGAGCCCGGCTCGGGATCGGGCCCGACGGACGCCGGCGGCGCGGCGTCCAGCTGCCTGGCCAGCCGGTCCAGCAGTTCGTCCACCTGGTCCATCGAGTAGCCGCGGGGCACCACGGCGAACCGCAGCCCGCGCAGGTCGGCGCCGGTCAGCACCCCGGTCGGCACATGCGGACGCGGCGTGTCGGTCACGGTTCCGGGCAGCGCACCGAGTCGTCCGGACGCGGCGACCGCCGCCAGCCCCAGGATCGCCACGGCGATCATCCACAGCACCCACTGCATGGTTGCGATCCTCTCAGGTTCCGTTGCCGGCCGGCTGCGGTGCGGACACCCAGCTGATCGCCTCGTCGACACTGTCGGTGATGGTCAGCAGATCGAGATCGACCTCGGAGATGTAGCCGTTGGCCAGCACCGTGCCGCGGATCCAGTCCAGCAGCGGCGACCAGAAGGTGGTGCCGAACAGCACGATCGGGAACGAGGTCACCTTGCGGGTCTGCACCAGCGTGAGCGCCTCGAACAGTTCGTCGAAGGTGCCGAAGCCGCCCGGCATGACGATGAAACCCTTCGAGTACTTGAGGAACATCACCTTGCGGGCGAAGAAGTAGCGGAAGTTGATGCCCAGCGTGACGTGCTTGTTGAGGGCCTGCTCGAACGGCAGCTCGATGCCGAGGCCGACCGACACCCCGCCCGCCTGCGCGGCGCCCTTGTTGACCGCCTCCATGATGCCCGGGCCGCCGCCGGTGATCGCGGTGAAGCCGGCGTGGGCGAGGCCGCGCCCGATCTCGACACCGGCCTGCCACATCGGGCTGTTCTTCGGCGTCCGGGCCGAGCCGAAGACCCCGATCGCCGGCCCGAGCTCGGCCAGCGTGCTGAAGCCCTCGACGAACTCGGCCTGCATCCGCATGATGCGCCATTGGTCGCTGTGCACCCACGCGGCATCGCCCCTGCCGGCCAGCAGCCGCTGGTCGGTGGTGGTCTGCTGGACCTGCCCCTGACGCCGGATCACCGGTCCCTGGGTGCGCATGCGCTTGCTCACTTCGCCAGCGTAGTAGAGCCTCGCCGGTCCGCCGGCCCCGGTGTCCGTCAGCGGTTCCAGGTGTCCAGGGTGTCGGTGTTGAGTGCGCCGCCGAGCGCCGCGACCCGGGTCCGGTCGGGCAGCACGTACCGTTCGCCCGTCGGTGTCTCGCCACGGCCGGCCGTCGGTAGCTTGATCGTCTCCAGGCGGGGGTGCGTCGATCGCAGCCGCAGGTCGATGAAGAGTTCGATCATCACCCGGGAATCCAGTTCGGAGTCGACCACCAGGTCGCCGGCGAGCTGGTCGAGGACCGCCTTCACCGTGCCCGGGTCGAGCAGCGAACTGCTGGTCAGCAGTCGTTCGACGATGCCCTGCAGCACCAGCCGTTCGCTCTCGGCCGGGTCGAGTTCGCCGGGGGCCGCGGGCCCCTGCCGGACGAAGGCCAGCGCCTCCTCGCCGGACAGTGTGATCCGGCCGCGGGGGAAGGCGAACCTGCCGCCCCTCGAGTCGACCGGGTTGTCGACCGGGACGCGTCCGAGCAGGTCGATCAGCCGGGACATCCCGTCGAGCCAGGTCAGGGCGACGTGGTCGATGCGGATGCCGAGCAGCCGCTCCACGGAGTCGACCGCGGCGGCCGCGCCACCCGCGGCGTAGGTGCGGCTCAGCCGCTGGGACGTGCCGTCGCCGGCCTCCACCAGCAGGTCGCGCGGCAACGACACCACGTGCACCTGCCGGCGGGCGGCGTCCACGTGGACCACCAGCAGCACGTTGGCGTCCCCGCGCCGGTCGCGCGCATCGGTGCCGATCAGCAGCAGGTTCAGCGCCCCCGGCGTGCCGGGCTTCTCGACCGCGTTCCGGGCCGGCAGCAGGGTGGGATCGCGCTGGATGCCCGACACCGACAGCCACAGCGAGCCGATCGCGGCGCCGGCCACCAGGACGACCGCAAGCAGGCCTGCGAGGATGACCGCTCCCGCACGCCTGAACCGCCGGACCCCCGGCCTGCGCGGCCGCGTCCGGGAATAGGTGAGAAATTCGCTGATGGTCCGATCCCCCCGGCTCGGGCTCATTCGTAGCGCCGCGATCCCCTCCCGAAGGATCCGGTCCCCTCCCGAAGGACCGTCGGCGGAGGCAAGCGTACACGTCGCGGTGAACCCCGCCCAGTTGGGCGGGGCAAGGCATGATCGCGCCCTCAGATGAGCCAGCGGAGCAGCGCGTCGCGGCAGGTGTACAGGTCGGCGACCGGGCAGAACTCGTCGTCGGCGTGCGCCTTCTCGGGGTTGCCGGGACCGAAGTTCACCGCCGGGACGCCGAGCGCGGAGAACCGCGCGACGTCGGTCCAGCCGAATTTGGCGGACGGCTCCCCGCCGACCGCGGCGACGAAGGCCGCGGCAGCGGGCCGGTCCAGCCCGGGACGCGCCCCGGCGGCGGCGTCGGTGAAGGTGAGTTCGTACCCGTCCAGCACGGCCCGGCAGTAGTCCTTGGCCTCCTCGACGCTGCGGTGCGGGGCGAAGCGGTAGTTGATGGCGATCGTGCAGCGATCGGGAATCACGTTGCCGGCGATGCCACCGGCGATGCCGACGGCCTCGAGGCCCTCGTGGAAGCGCAGGCCGTCGACCTCGGGTCGTTCGGGGACGTGGTCGCGGAGCCGGGCGAGCACGTCCGCCGCATCGTGGATCGCGTTGTGCCCCATCCAGGCGCGGGCCGAGTGGGCGGCACGCCCGGTGGTGGTGACGGTGAACCGCAGCGTGCCCTGGCAGCCGCCCTCGACGCGCGCGTTGGACGGCTCCATCAGCACGGCGAAGCCGCCGGTCAGCAGCTCGGGCCTGGTGGCCGCGATCCGGGTCAGCGCGTTGGCCGCCGACTCGACCTCCTCATGGTCGTAGAAGATCCAGGTGAGGTCGCTGGACGGAGCCTCCAGCGCCACCGCCGCCGCCAGCATCACCGCCACCCCGCCCTTCATGTCGCAGGTGCCGCGCCCGTAGACCAGGTCGCCCTCGACCCACGACGGCAGGTTCCCGGCCACCGGAACCGTGTCCAGATGCCCCGCGATCACCACCCGCTCGTCCCGCCCCAGGTGTGTGCGCGCGATCACCGTGTCCCCGTCGCGCAGCACCTCCAGGTGCGCGCACGGACGCAGCGCCAGTTCGATCTGGTCGGCCAACTCCCGCTCGTTTCCGCTGACCGACTCGATGTCGACGATGGCACGGAACAGAGCGATCAGGTCGCCGCGAGGATCAAGGCTCATGACAGCAACCTATCGAGAAGGAGCAGTCAGGACGGCCCGCTAGGCTGGCCGCCATGACCGACACCCGCTCAGCCTGGGGCTGGGGGCTGGCCTCCGTGCACACCTCCGGTCAGGTGCTCGACACCTGGTTCCCCGACCCGCAGCTCGGCCACGCGTCGGCCGGAGCCCCGCCGAAACACCTGGTCGCCGGACAGACCACCGACCAGGAGCGCGGCGTCCGGACCGAGACCGTGCTGGTCGAGGTCGACCTCGACGCGCCGCCGGCCGACACCCCCGATGCCTATCTGCGGCTGCATCTGCTGAGCACCCGCCTGGTGCGGCCACGCGAGCTGAACCTCGACGGCATCTTCGGCGTCCTGCCCAATGTGGTGTGGACGTCCTTCGGGCCGTGCGCGGTGGAGGGCTTCGAGCAGGTGCGGGCGGCACTCAAGTTCAGCCGGGGCCATCTCACCGTCTTCGGGGTGGACAAGTTCCCGCGGATGGTCGACTACGTGGTGCCGTCCGGGGTGCGGGTGGCGGACGCCGATCGCGTCCGGCTGGGCGCCCATCTGGCGGCGGGCACCACGGTCATGCACGAGGGCTTCGTCAACTTCAACGCCGGCACGCTGGGCACCTCGATGGTCGAGGGCCGGATCTCGGCCGGGGTGATCGTCGGCGACGGCACCGACATCGGCGGCGGGGCGTCCATCATGGGCACGCTGTCCGGCGGCGGCAAGGAGATGGTGAGCATCGGCGAGCGGTGCCTGCTGGGCGCCGAGTCGGGCCTGGGCATCTCGCTCGGCGACGACTGCACCATCGAGGCCGGGCTGTACGTGACGGCCGGCACCAAGGTGACCCTGCCGGACGGCTCGGTGGTGAAGGCCCGTGAGCTGTCCGGACGGCCCGGCCTGCTGTTCCTGCGCAACTCGCTGACCGGCGCCGTCCAGGTCCGTCCCCGGGCGGGCGGCTCCTTCGAGCTGAACGCGGCGTTGCACGCGAACTGATGCGTCCCAACTGGCCCCGGATCATCACCCTGCTCGCCGTCCTGGCGATGGTGTCGGGGCTGCTCTGGGGCGCGGCGGTGATCTGGTCGAACGTGACCAAGCAGCCGTTGCCGATGGACGACCAGTGCCGCGCCGAAGCCAACGGCGGCACTGTCACGCTGACGCTCGAACAGGCCCGCAACGCCACCATCATCACCTCGGTCGCGCTCCGGCGCGGGCTGCCCGCGCGGGCGGTCACGATCGCGCTGGCCACCGCCTACCAGGAATCCGGCATCCGCAACCTGGACTACGGCCACGCCGACTCGGTGGGCCTGTTCCAGCAGCGGCCCAGCAAGGGTTGGGGCAGCGTCAAGCAGATCATGGACCCCTACTACTCGTCGGCGAAGTTCTACGACGCCCTCGTCCGGGTGAAGAACTGGCGCACCGGTGACGTCAACGACGTCGCGCAGGCGGTGCAGCGCTCGGCCCACCCGGAGGCGTACCGCAAGCACGTCAGCAAGGCGCGGGTGCTGTCGTCGGTGCTCACCGGGGCAACCCCGGGCGGGTTCAGCTGCAAGGTCGGCTCGCCCGGCAAGGCCGACGCCGACGGCCTGAACGACCTGCTCAGCAAGGCCTTCAGCGGCCGGGTCGAGACGCGGGTCACCGGCCGGACGGTGGTGGTGCAGGCCAACAGCGAGGGCATCGCCTGGGCCGCCGCGAACCTGGCCGCGGCGCACACCGGCAGGTACGGCGTCGCCCGGGTCAGCGTCGGGCCTGCCGACTGGGTGCACGACACCCGCACCCTCGCCTCCTGGACCGGGATCGGCGGCGGGCGCA
>CALMIQ010000239.1 GCA_937863965.1 uncultured Micropruina sp. | reverse complement strand
GGCTCAGTGGACGACGACGTCCTCCGGTGCCGGCAGGCCGAGCTTGGCCCGCTCCTTCCGGGCGAACGGGCCGATGATGGCCTCACCCGGCCGGGCGTCGTTCAGCACGGTCAGGTCGCGTCCGGCGGTCTCGGGCATGATGATCGCCGCGCCCAGCGAGCAGACCGAGAAGAACCCGATCATGATGGCGATCGGCCAGGCGGAACCGCCCGTGCCGACCACCAGCGCGGCGGCCACCACCGGACCGATGCCGGTGGCGACGATCGCCGCCAGTTCCTTGGCCAGCGCCAGCTGGGTGAGCCGCGAGCGGGCGCCGAACAGCTCCGACATGGTGTTGTTCTCCAGCGAGGCCAACGCCAGCACCGAGGTCTGGTGCAGGATGATGTAGCCCGCGAAGACGCTGGACACGTCCTTGGTCGCGATCATGTAGATCATCGGGACCGCCAGCACGATCGAGATCGACGACATGACGATGTACATCATCTTGCGGCCGACCTTGTCGCTCGCCCAGCCGACCAGCGGAACGGTCGCGAAGCCCACCAGGGAGGACGTGATCACCACACCCGTGCCGATGCTGGGGGCCAGCAGCAGCACCGCGGTGATGTAGGAGACCAGGTAGGTCTGGATCATCCCGGAGTTGCCGGCCTGGCCGAAGCGGAGGAAGAAGCCCTCGAAGAACGCCCGGCCCTTGCGCTCATGGAGAGCGGCCGCCAGGACGTTGTCCTCCTGCACCTTCTTCTCCAGCTCTTCCTTGGACAGCGCCTCGCCCCCGACGACGTCGATGCGACCCTCGAAGACCGGGGACTCCTTCAGGTTGCGCCGCAGCCACACCGCGAACAGCATGATCAGCGCGGAGCCGATGAACGGGATCCGCCAGGCCCAGTCGATGATCGCCGTCATCGGCATCGATGCGACCAGGATGCCCCAGATCGCCGACGCGCCCAGGGTGCCCGAGTTGGTGCCCAGGGCGACCAGGGAGCCGACCAGGCCCCGGCTCTTGCGAGGCGCGTACTCGGTCAGCATCACCGAGGATCCGGCGATTTCGGCACCCGCGCCGAAGCCCTGCGCGAGCCGCAGGACGACCAGCAGGATCGGAGCCAGGATCCCGACCTGGGCGTAGGTGGGCAGCAGGCCGATGGCGGTGGTGGCGATGCCCATCAGCGCGATCGTGTAGAACAGCACCTTGGTGCGGCCGACGCGGTCGCCGAGCCGGCCGAAGTACCAGGCACCGAGCGGACGGCTCAGGTAACCGGTGGCATAGGTCGCCATGGCGAGGATGATCGCCATGCCGGGGGCGTCGCTGGGGAAGAAGATGTCCTTGAACACCAGCGCCGCCGCCAGTGAGTAGAGCTGGAAGTCCATGAACTCGAGGGCCGTGCCGAGCCAGCCGGAAACGGCCGCTTTGGCAAGGTCTTTCGTGGTGCGCTCGACCACGGCGCCAGACCCGGGCGGGCTGACGGTATTGTCTGCAGTCATCTGCTGCTCCTTCTTGGTGGGGCCATGAGGGGGTATGGGATGGGGGTGGACGCCGGGCGCTCAACCGGCGTCCACCCGTTCTTACGGGACGGCTGATCAGTCCTGTTCGTCGAGCCAGAGCGAGACCACGACCTTGCCGGACTCCTGGCTGTTGCGGGCGGTCTGGAACGCCTCGACGACGTTCTCGGCGTCGATCACGTGGGTGATCACCCCGGCCAGCTGCGGGTGGGCGGCCAGCAATTCGATCGCCTCGCCGATCTCGTCGTTGAACCGGAAGCAGCCGACGTAGGTGACCTCCTTGGAAACGAACGGCGCCAGGTTCACGCCGATCTCGCGGTCCGGCAGCATGCCGACCTGGGCGACGGTCCCGCCCCGGCGGACGGCGGCCAGCGCCGGGCTGATCGCCGGGCCGACGCCGGAGCACTCGAAGACGACGTCGTAGGCGAGGGCGGGGATCTGTTCCTCGCGGACGTTGATGGTGTGCTGCACGCCCAGCGACCTGGCTCGCGACAGCGGGCCGTCCAGGACGTCGGTGGCGGTCACCTCGGCGGCACCCTTGACCACCGCGGCGGCGGCGAGGCACAACCCGATCGGGCCGGAACCGGTGACCAGCACCTTCTTGCCCTCGACCCCGCCGGCCAGCACGATCGCGTGCAGGGCCACCGCCAGGGGTTCGGCCAGGGACGCCTCCCGCAGGCCGAGCTCGTCGGGGAGCACCCGGATCATGAAGTCCTTGACCACCCGGTACTCGCTCATCCCGCCCTGGGTGTGCGGCTTGGTGGAGGCGCTGCCGAAGTAGCTGCCGTTCGGCCACAGGTAGGGGCGGTCCTCGATGCCGGGCTCGGAGGTGCCGTAGGTGGCCGGTGCGATGGTGATCCGGGTGCCGGGCGCCAGGCGTCCGGACGGGTCCAGGTCGACCACCCCGGACATCTCGTGCCCCGGCACCAGCGGCTCCGTGACCACGAAGGCGCCGTTGCGGCCCTCGAAGTAGTAGTGCAGGTCGGAGCCGCAGATGCCGCCGTACATCATCCGCACCCGGACCTCCCCCTCACCGGGCTCGGGGACCGGGGCGTCCTCGATGGTGATGTTCTCGGCGGAGTGGATCTTGAGTGTCTTCATCGACAGTCCTTTCAGAGGGCTCGGGGTCAGGAGGGCTGGCCGGCGTCGAGGGCGGCCTTCGCCGCGTCCCGGACGCCGTGGGTGGTGATGATCTGGACGAAGTCGGCGACCCGTTCGGTGAACTCGTCGCGCGCGGCCAGCGTGTCGGGGAAGAAGCCGCCGCGGACGATGGCCTCGACGTGGGCACGGACCGAACCCGCACCGGCGGTGACGGCCGCCAGCCGCTCCTTCGCCGGCTCGATCATGGCGGCCGCGATCGGGCCCGGATCGAAGCCCTCCGGCGGGCAGACGCAGCTGATCCAGCCGGCCACCATCAGCGCCAGCTGCTGCGGCACCAGTCCGAGGTCGAGCATCCGCAGGGCCGGGTCGGGCACCCGCTGCAACAGCTTCAGCGAGCCGTCCGAGCCGACCCGGGCGGTGGCGTCGCCGAGGGCGTGGTTGCTCCAGCGGTCGAAGAGCTGGGCGATGTAGGCCTGCGCGTCGAGGCCGCTGGGCAGCTCGATGCTCGGCAGATACTCGTTGTTCAGCAGATCGGTGACGCATTCCCGGACGAAGTCCTCGCCGAAGCTGGACGGGATGGTCGGCTGGCCGGCCAGGCCGCCCAGGTAGGCGATCAGCGAGTGCGAACCGTTCAGCAGCCGCAGCTTGACCAGCTCGTAGGCCTCGACCTCGTCGGAGAAGATCGCCCCCGCCTCCTCCCAGGCCGGACGCCCGGCGGCGAAGCGGTCCTCGATCACCCACATGGTGAACCGCTCGGCGGGCACCGGGATGGCGTCGGAGACGCCCAGCAGTTCCCGGACGCGGGCGCGGGTGGCGTCGGTGGTGCCCGGCACGATCCGGTCGACCATGGCGTTGGGGAAGGTGACCTGGGCGGCGTACCAGTCGTGGAAGCCGTCCGGCGTGGCGGTCGCCTGCAGGTACTGGCTGACCATCTTGTGCGCGGTGTGTCCGGCCGAGACCAGGTTGTCGCAGGACAGGATGGTGATCGGGCCGGCGTCGCCGGAGTAGCGCCGGATCAGCGCGCCGGCGAGCTGGCCGATGCTGGTGCGCGGGGCGTCCGGGTTGGCGAGATCGGCGCTGATCAGCTCGCCGTCGATATCGAGATCGCCGGTGACGGCATTGCGGCAGTAGCCGTTCTCCGAAATCGTCATGGTGACGATCTTGATGTCGGGGTTGGCGATCCGGGCCATCAGCTCGGCGGTCTGCTCGGCGGCCACCAGGGTCTCGCGGTGCACGTCCATCACGTCCACCCGCTCGCCGGCGCTGGACAGCTCCAGGATCGAGTACAGGTAGTCCTGTCCGGCCAGCGAGTCGACCACCCGCCGGGACCGGTTGGCCACCGCGACGATGCCCCAGTCACCCCCCTTGGCCGCCATCGCCTTCGCGGTGTAGACCGCCGCGTGGGCGCGGTGGAAGTTGCCGATCCCGAGATGCAGCATGCCCGGATTCGGGGGTGCGCTCGCCCCCAGCACGGTTCCGGAGAAGGTTGCACGGGACAAGGGTTGGGTCATCGTTGATCACCAATCTGTGAGGGTGCCGTCGCGGCGGCGGGCCACGGGCAGGTAGGCGGATTCGTAGTCGTCAGGATGGTGCGGATCGTCGGTGAGGGTAACCCCCAGCCCGGGTTCGTCGCCGGGCTGCAAATGTCCGTCGGCGACGTGCCAGGCGTGCGGGAACGCCTCGTGCACCTGCGCGGGGTAGCCCATGTACTCCTGGATGGCGAAGTTGTGGGTGGCCATCCCCAGGTGGATGCTGGCGGCCAGCGAGATCGGCGAGACGTCGGAGGGCCCGTGCGGGGCGGCCTGGACGCCGTGCACCTCGGCCAGCGCGAAGATCTTGCGGATGTGGCTGATCCCGCCGGCGTGCACGACCGCCGTTCGGATGTAGTCGATCAGCCGGTTCTCGATCAGCTGCTGGCAGTCCCAGATGGTGTTGAACACCTCGCCGATCGCCAGCGGCGTGGTGGTGTGCTGACGGACCAGCCGCAGCGCCTCCTGGTCCTCGGCCGGGGTGACGTCCTCGAGCCAGTACATGCCGACCGGTTCGAGCGCCTTGCCCAGCCGGGCCGCCTGGATCGGCGTGAGCCGGTGGTGGGCGTCGTGCAACAAGCCGATCGCGTCGCCGACGTGCTCGCGGACGCCCGCGATCACTCCCGGCACGTAGCGGATGTAGGCGTCGGAGTCCCAGGTCTCCTCCGCGGGCGCGGCGGCCTTCCCCGCCGGCTCGTAGACGGGGCCGTCCTTGGTGACGCCGTAGACGACGTCCAGACTCGGCACCCCCGTCTGCACCCGGATGTTGGTGAAGCCGGCCTCGCGATGGGCGTCCACCTGGTCGAGCAGGGCGGGCAGGTCCCAGCCGAAGGCGTGCCGGTAGGTGGCCAGCCGGTCGCGGACGCGTCCGCCGAACAGCTGGTAGAGGGGCTGGCCGGTGCGTTTGCCGAGGATGTCCCACAGCGCGATGTCGACGGCACCGATGGCGGCCATGGTGATCGGCCCCCGGCGCCAATAGACCCCTCGGTAGAGGTACTGCCAGGTGTCCTCGATCCGGCCGGGGTCGCGGCCGATCAGCAGCGGGCCGACGTGATCGCGCAGGTAGGCGGCCACCGACAGCTCGCGACCGTTCACGGTGGCGTCGCCCAGGCCGACGATGCCGTCGCGGGTGGTCAGCCGCAGCGTGACGTAGTTGCGGGAGGGGCTGGAGACCAGCACCTCCACACCTTCGATGACGTCGGCCACGATCGTCTACCGATCGACCCGGGCGCTGCCGCCGCCGGCCAGTTTGAGCACCTCGGCCCTGGTGGCCATCGTGGTGTCGCCGGGGGTGGTCATGGCGAGGGCGCCGTGGGCGGCGCCGTACTCGACCGCGGTCTGCAGATCTTGGCCGCTGATCAGGCCGTAGGACAGGCCGGAGGCGAACGAGTCGCCGCCGCCCACCCGGTCGAGGATCTCCAGGTGCTTGCGGTCCGCCGCCTGCACCAGCCCGCTGCTCGGCGACCAGGCCAGCGCGCTCCAGTCGTTGTCGGACGCCGAATGCACGGCCCGCAGCGTGGTGGCGATCACCTGGAAGTTCGGATAGGTCGCGGCGGCGGTCTCGATCATCCGGGCGAAGCCGTCGATCGGCAGCTCGGTCAGGTTCTCGTCCACGCCCTCGATCTCGAAGCCGAGCGAGGCGGTGAAGTCCTCCTCGTTGCCGATCATCACGTCGACGTAGCGGGCCAGTTCGCGGTTGACCTCCTGCGCCCGGGCCTGGCCGCCGATGCTCTTCCACAGGCTGGGCCGGTAGTTGAGGTCGTAAGAGACGATGGTGCCGTGCT
>CALMIQ010000238.1 GCA_937863965.1 uncultured Micropruina sp. | reverse complement strand
GGCAGGATCGCGTGCGAGGTCGCCTTGAAGAAGTTCACGTACCAGACGTTCAGCAGGCCCATCAGCAGCGGCACGTTCTGCGCCGGCTCGGCGGTGACGAAGTGCCGGTCGAGGGCGTGGAAGCCGGCCAGGAAGTCGGCGAAGTTCGCCGGGCCGAGGGTGAGCACCAGCGGCAGGCCGACCGCCGAGTCGACCGAGTAGCGTCCGCCGACCCAGTTCCAGAAGCCGAACGCGTTGGCCGGATCGATGCCGAACGCGGCGACCTTGTCCAGCGCGGTGGAGACCGCGACGAAATGCTTGGCGATCGCGTCGGCGCGCTGCTCGTCGGAGCCGTCGATGGCGCCCGACTCGGTGAGTTCGTTCAGCAGCCAGTCCCGCGCCAGCCGGGCATTCGTCAGCGTCTCCAGCGTGGTGAAGGTCTTGGACGCCACGATGAACAGCGCGGTCTCGGGATCCACTCCCTTGGTCTTCTCGGCCACGTCGGTGGGGTCGATGTTGGACACGAAGCGGGCCTCGAGGCCGGGGGTGACGTAGGGCTTGAGCGCCTCGTAGACCATCACCGGGCCAAGATCCGAACCGCCGATGCCGATGTTGACGATGGTGGTGATCTTCTTGCCGGTCACCCCGACCCATTCCCCCGAACGCACCCGCTCGGCGAAGGCGTACATCGAGTCGAGCACGTCGTGCACCTGGTCGACCACGTTGACGCCGTCAACCTCCAGCACGTCGCCCTTGGGCCGCCGCAAAGCGGTGTGCAGCACCGAACGGTCCTCGGTGACGTTGATCCGCTCGCCCCCGAACATGGCGTCGCGGTGGGCGGCGACGCCGACCTCGTCCGCCAACCGGAGCAGCGCATCGAGGACCGCGTCGTCGATCAGGTTCTTCGACAAGTCGACGTACAGGTCGGCGGCCGTGAACGAGTAACGGGTGGCCCGCTCGGGATCGACCGCGAAGGCCCCACGCAGATCGGGGACGAACGCCTCATGGAGCGCCCGCAACTGCTGCCAGGCCGGGGTCGTGGTGGGATCAACGGAAGTCATGGCACGCAGCCTAACCAGACCGCTCGGCGCTGGTCACGCCGATGGCGGAATCTCCCGCTCGCTGAGCAGGACGCCCGATCAGCGCGCCTTCACCGCCACGTGGACGTGGTCCATGTGGTTCGCCGTGGCGCTGCCCCGGTTGGCCATGTGCCGCCAGGTCGGCCGGTACGGCGTCCAGATCCGCTGCCGGTAGATGATGTGATCCACCCCGAACTCCTTGGCGTGCGCGATCAGGAAGTCGGCGATCGCGTTGCCCTGGGACGTGTTCGAGTAGGTCATGAAGTCGATGGCCCGGCCGAACTGGTGCACCGACAGGCTCCGCGCCCGCCAGCCGCCGACGTTCTTGACCGCCCAGCGCGCCATCACCGCGCGATAGACGACCATCGCCTCGGGCTGCAGGCCGAGCACCGAACCGGAGGGCACCTTGCGGGTGGCGGCCGGGGCGTTGGCGTCGGCGATCTGGTCGGCGGACGGCTTCTTGTTCGCCAGTGCGGCCTTCAGCACCCAGGCCTCACGGCCCTTGAACTCCACCTTCCGGTACTTGCCGTCGGTCACCGGGGTTACCGTCACCTTGTCGGCGGCGTCCAGGGTCGTGAGCTTCTTGGCGTCCGCCTCGGGATCGGCGAGCACCCGCAGCCGGTCCTTGGCGAACATCGTGCGAGTGGGCTCCAGCACCGGGTTCTCGACCACCCGGTTCCGGGTGGCGGCCTCGAAGGCGAGCACGTCCTCGGCGGCGATCTGCGGCCGCGCCGTGTCGCGCGAGATGGCGCCGTCCTCACGGACGGACACGTCGGGGGTGGTGACCGGGGTGGGCAGCGGCGCCGCGGACGCCCCGGACATGGCCAGCGCACCGGCGGTGGCGGTCACCGCCAGGCCGAGGAAGACGGCGCCGACCCGGTCGGCCGCGCTCGCGTACCATGTACGAGCGGAGCGTCGCGGCGCAGGCAGAGCAGCCCGCGTCGGCGCGTCCGGGCCCGACCGAGTGAGAGCCGGGCTTCCGGCCCGTCGCGGTTGGTACATGCGGCACAACCCCCTGAGAAAATCTAGGACGGTTTCTAAACGTACTCTAAGAATTCGTCGGGCCCAAATCGAGCCAATCCACCGGGCTCCCGGCGTGGCTCGCCGGGCTCGGCGTCCCGGCGCTGCGAGCATGTGAGTCACGCCGAACACTCGACCCGAGAGGGGCACAGATGCGCCGGGTCATCGTCTTCCTCACCTCGCTCGCACTCGTCCTGCTGATGGGCGTCGGCACCGCACGGGCGGAGGTCATCGAGTTCAAGGGCCCGCAGCCCGCCAGGCTGAAGGCGCGCGCCGTCGCCGAGGTCGGCACGCCCGGCTCGCTGGTGCCCGTCGAGGGCACCCTGCTGGACGCGCGGCAACGGCCGGTGACCGGGGTGCCGGTCGTGGTCAGCGTTCCCGGCGAGGCGCACGGCGTCCTCGAGTCGTTGACCGGCAGCGGCGGGGCGTTCGAGCTGTACGTCCCGCTGCCCGACCGGGCACCGGCGTCCGGAACGGTGGAGCTCACGGTGAGCTTCCACGGCACCGAACAGGCCGCCGCCTCCAGCCTGATCCTGCCGGTCCGGGTCGTCGCACCCCAGGACGAGACCAACGCCGACCAGCCCGGCGTCGAACCGGAGCCCGGCCCGGACGCCCGCACCGAGGCCGCGGCGCTGCCGAGCAGCGGCATCGCCCTGATCGACCAGCTGATCGTGGTGGCCGCCGGACTGTTCGCCGTGATGATCGCGCTGTTCGCCGTCGGGGCCTTCCTGCGCCGGCGCCGCTGACCCGGTCCGTCCGAGGTCAGCGGAGGTCAGTCGAACCGGTAGCCCTGGCAGCGGTGACGCAGCTCGGCCAGGTCGGGCTCGGCGATGTCGTCGGGGCCGATCGCGCCGGCCGGGCAGACCGCCAGGGCGCCGGCCTCCAGCCACATCTCGCACTGGAACCGTTCCAGCTTGCCGGTGGCGATCAGCGGCTGCTCGGGGAACATCGCGGTCAGCGTCCGGGCGTACAGCGACCCCAGGGCGTCGCACGGGATCACCTGGACGGCCGCGGGGCCCAGCGACAGCGCCCGGGCCACCTCCGACGGGGTGAGCCCGCCCAGCACGACCGGGATCTCCCCGGCGGCCTCCACCAGCGCCGGCTCGGCGAACGGCGTGAGCAGCAGGTCCGCCCCGGCCCCGGACGCCGCCTCCAGCTGCTCGGTGGTGCGGAGGTCGCTCACCCCCAGCCGCGCTCGGCGTCCGAACACCGCGCGCAGCCGGCCCAGCTCGGCGTGGCGGTCGAAGGGCAGCGTCCAGGCGGCGAGGCCCTCCTGGATCAGCACCTCGCCTGCCGCGATCAGGTCGTCGGGGTCACCGGCCGGCAGTTCGACGATCACCCGGCTGCCCGCCAGCACCTCCAGCCACTCCATG
>CALMIQ010000237.1 GCA_937863965.1 uncultured Micropruina sp. | reverse complement strand
CGGCGCGCACCGCCTGCCGCTCCAGCGCCGCGGCCAGCCCCGACGGGCCGCCCCAACGCTGGGCCACGGCCGCGCGCAGCACGGCCGTGGTGGGCTCGGACAGCCGGTGGCCGAACAGCGCGTCCAGCAGCGCCTCGCGGGCACCCGCCTCCGCTCCGGGATCGGTCAGGGCGCGGCGCAGGGCCGGTTGCCGGTCGAGCAGGTCGACCACGGCGAACAGTTCCTCGGCGAGCTCGGGGGTGATCCGGACCGAGTCCAGCACCCCGTCCAGCTCGCTCAACCGCTCCTGAACCGCGCTGCTCATACCCGCTCCGCGTCGTTCGCCTCGAGGTCGGCGATGAAGCGGTCGACCGTGCGCCGAGCACGCTCGTCCTCATCCAGCGACTCGCCGACGATCTTGCCGGCCAGGCTGGTCGCCAGGCCGCCGATCTCGCCGCGCAACTGCTGGACGGCCTGGACCCGCTCGGCCTCGATCTGCGCCTTGGCCTGGGCGATCAGGCGATCCGCCTCCTCCTGGGCCTTGGCGCGCATCTCGGCGATGATCTGGGCGCCCTGGGCCTTGGCATCCTCGCGGATGCCGCTGGCCTCGTCACGGGCGCCGGCGAGCTGCTCGCGGTACTGCTCGAGGGCAGCGGCCGCCTCGGCCTGGGCGGCCTCGGCCTTCTCGATCCCGCCCTCGATGGCCGCGGCCCGCTCCTGGTACGTCTTCTCGAAGGCCGGGACGACCTTCTTGGCCATCACGAACCAGATGACGCCGAAGAGGACGATGCCCGCAGCGAACTCCGGGAACGCCGGCAGCAGCGGTCCCAGGTCGATCTCCAGAATCGTGGTCATCGGAACGGGTCCGATCACTGAATGGCGAACGCGAGCGCGATGCCGATGATGGCGAGCGCCTCGACCACGGCGAAGCCGATCCAGGCGGTGCTCATCAACGCGCCGCGGGCCTCAGGCTGGCGGGCGGTGCCGTTGATCACGGCCGCGAACACCATGGCCACGCCGATGCCGGGGCCGATGGTGGCCAGGCCGTAGCCGATCATGTTGAGCGAACCGGTGATCTCCAGGATGGGGAGCATTGCGTTTCCTTTCGGAGGGTTGTCTGTGGGTGGGGTTGGTCAGTGGTCTTCGGCGAGGGACGATGCGACGTACTGGGCGGTCAGCACCGTGAAGATGTAGGCCTGCAGGGCGCCGATGAACAGCTCCAGGCCGAAAATCGGGAAGGCCATCAGCAGCGAGGCCCCGCCCGCGATCTTGTACAGGAAGTCGGCGTTCTCCAGCAGCATCGAGCCGCCGACCACGAACACGATCACGACCAGGTGGCCGGCGAACAGGTTGGCGAAGAGTCGCAGGGCCAGCGTGATCGGCCGGACGATGAAGTTGGAGAGGATCTCCAGCGGGATGATGATCGCGTACAGCGGCCCGGGGACGCCCTTCGGCATCGTCATCAGCTTCAGGTAGCCGCCCAGGCCGTGCTTGGCGATGCCGACGCCGTTGTAGAGCAGCCAGGACAGCAGCGCCAGGCCGTAGGCGTAGCCGACCCGCGAGAAGGTCGGGAACATGGACAGGAAGAACTGCCCGAACAGGTTGTTCACCAGGATGAACGAGAACAGCGCCACCAGGTAGGGGGTGAACCTGCGGTAGTCGGGGCCGAGCGCCTCGCGTCCGATGCCGTTGCGCACCAGGTTGTACAGCTGCTCGCCGATCCACTGCTTGAAGCCGGGGACGACCCTCTGGTCCTTGGCGAACCACAGCCAGACACCGATCACCAGCACGGTGGCGATGACGGCCTGGAGCAGGTAGGTGTTCAGCCAGTCCATTCCGGCATCGGGAAAGAACGGCTTGGGGTCGAAGCTGTGCACCCCCGGAGGCCAGTGGTGGGCGTCGTCCGCGCCACCGCCCTCCATCGGGATGATCAGGCCGAGCGGGCCCATCGCACCTCCTGGTTCGACTTCACGGTCGTCCGTACCTCTGCACCACCAAGTAGATCCCGGCCGCCATTCCGACCACGATGCCCACCACCATCCACAAAGGAGACGTGTGCAACCATTGATCGGCCAACCAACCGAGAAAGCCGTAGAAGAGCGGACCGGACAACAGATAACTCAGGACTCGCAAACCCTGGTCGATGCCGTCGCGCCCCTCCATGACTTCGGTGACTCTAGCAGTTTCGGGGTGGCCAGAGCCACTGGCAGAGGCCCTAGCGGGGGTCATCTGGAGGCGGGGCGAAGACCGGAATCCGCAACCGGGTGAAGGTCCAGATCTCGGCCGCCAGCCAGCCCAATACCACGACGATCGCCGTCACCGCGACCGCCACGCGGTCCATTCCGGCAAGTCGCGCCGGATCGCTCGAGATGGCGATCAGGGCGATCGCCGGGAGCCCGACGCGGAAGACGTAGGAGCCGAGCGCGGCGGTGAGCACGACCTGCGGGGCGGCGTCCGCCACCCAGATCTGGACCAGCTGGCCGATGCCGAAGAAGGCCAGCACCGCCAGCGCGGTGAGGGCGGAGGACGCCAGGGTGGCCGGCCCGCGGACGACGTACAGGACGCCGATCACGATCAGCGCGGCGGCGTGGCCGCCCATCGCCCCGCCGGACAGCAGTTGCCGGGCGCGTCGGACGTTCGCGCTGGCCGGCGGCCGCTCAGCCCGCGTCACGGCCCACCGGCTTCCAGGTCAGCCAGGCGGCGACGCCCAGGCCGGCCACCAGGGCGGCGACCGCCCACGGCGCCGCCGTCATGCCGACCACCACCGCGCCGAAGGCGAGCAGCGCCGTCCACAGCCACAGCAGCGCCACCGCGCGCCGGTGGCTGTGGCCGAGTTCCAGCATCCGGTGGTGCAGGTGCTGCTTGTCGGCCTGGAACCACAGCCGTCCCGCGATGGTCCGGCGCACGTAGGCCAGGATCAGGTCGCCCAGCGGCAGCGCCATCACGGCCAGCGGCAGGATCAGCGGCAGGTAGGCGTTGAACGCCAGCCCGGTGCCCTCGATGGCGATCTGGGAGGGGTCGAGCTGGCCGGTCAGGCTGATCAGCGAGGTGGCCATCAGGAAGCCCAGCAGCATCGAGCCCGAGTCGCCCATGAACATCCGTGCGGCGTGCACGTTGTAGGGCAGGAACCCCAGGCAGATGCCGACCGTCACCACGGTGACCAGGCTGGCGGTGGTGGCCCGGACCAGCTCCTGCTCGTAGCTCAGCCAGTAGGCGTAGACGAAGAACGCCATCGCCCCGATCGCGACGACGCCGGCGGCCAGTCCGTCCAGGCCGTCGATCAGGTTGATGGCGTTGACGCAGAGGAAGATCAGCACGACGGTGAGCACGATCGAGGTGCCGTCGTCCAGGCTGATGATGGTTCCCGGCAGCGGGATCCAGTACACCTTGACGCCGTTGAGCACGACGATGCCGGCGGCCAGGATCTGTCCGGCGATCTTGGCCAGCGCGTTCAGGTCGAACATGTCGTCGATCACCCCGACGGCGCAGATCACCAGGCAGCCGATGAGGACCGCCCGGCTGTCGTGCTCGACCAGGTCGAAGCGGCCCAGCCAGGGCAGCTGGCTGGCCACCAGGAACGCCGCGGCCAGTCCGCAGAGCATCGCGACACCGCCGAAGTACGGGATCGGCCGGGTGTGCACGTCGCGGTCGCGGACCAGGGCGACGGCGTTGAACCGGAAGGCGAGCCGGCGGCACAGCCCGGCCAGCAGGTAGGTGACCCCCGCGGCGATCAGCAGGACCAGGATGTACTCACGCATCGTCGCCGAACAGTCCCGGCACGGCCTGCGCCAGTGCGGCCCGGGTCAGCCGCCCCTCCCGCAGGATGCGGGGCTCGCCGGTCAGGTCGACGATGGTGGACGGCACCGGCCCGCTGGCCTCGCCGGCGTCCAGGTAGACCGCGACGGAGTCGCCCAGCTGGTCGATCGCCTCGTCGACGGTGTGCGCCGCCGGGCGCCCGCTGACGTTGGCGCTGGACACCGCCAGCGGCCCCGTCCGGCGCAGCAGCGCCCGGGTGAAGTCGTGGTCGGGCACCCGTACCGCGATCGTGTCACCGCGGTCGCCGAGATCGAGGCGGAGGTCGGGGTGCGCGGTGACCACCACGGTCAGCGCGCCCGGCCAGAACGCCCTGGCCAGCGCCAGGCCCCCGCGGGTCAGACCGCTGGCCAGCGAGCGGAGCATGGACGGTTCGGCGATCAGCACCGGCGGCGGCATGTCGCGGCCGCGCCGCTTGGCGTCCAGCAGGCCCTGCACGGCGGCCGGGTCGAAGGCGTTGGCACCGATGCCGTAGACGGTGTCGGTGGGCAGCACGATGCACTCGCCCGCGCTGATCGCGGCCTCGGCCGCGGCCAGGCCGGCGTCGGCCTGACTCGCGCAGTCGAAGCGCTGCGGGGCCTGCGGGTCGCTCACGAGGGCCATCCTGCCATCGCCGCCGCCCGGCGGGCGGTCACGAATCGCGGACGGCGGTTGAGTGGGGGCGACCTCTCGGCCGTGATACCAGGCTCCTTGGCGTTGCGCCGAGCTGCGTGGGCAACTAAGAGGTAGACGCGAGACCGAGAAAGCGCCCGACGAACTCTTGGAGGCGAGCCAGCACGCGCTGCTTCTTCTCGCCATGACCACCGCCGGCTGAGAAGCGCGAGGACGGAGGCATGATCCTGGTGACCGCCGTACCTGCGGCCGAGATGCGTCCGTCGCGGAAGGCATGCTCTACGAAGGCCTTGGTTTCGTCCGGCTTGAGGCCTTCCTCGGCAATGATCTGGTCGAGTTCGGCGGTCTTGCGGGTCTCGACGTAGACGCGCCACTCATCGTCGATGTCACCACGCGCCGACACCCGGTCGACGAAGTCCATGATGAGGTCCTTCTTGTTGCGCAGCGTCAGGCTGGAGTCGATGGCGCGCTGGAGCTTCTCGGCCGCGATCTCCTTGTCGTCGCCGTCGCCGCGGATGTCGCGCCACTTCTGGACAAGCATCAGGATGTAGTCGACGTTGATCTCGACCTGCTTGATCAACTCGATCTCGAAGACGATGTCGTCGTTGATCGACTCCTTGTCGGCCGTGCCGTCCTTGCGGAACTCTGCGTAGAGGTCGAGGTAGATGCTGGCCCGCAGCAGGACGAGCACCGCCTCAGATACTCCGACACCTTCTCCGACATTT
>CALMIQ010000236.1 GCA_937863965.1 uncultured Micropruina sp. | reverse complement strand
CGACGGCGGCTTCAAGTACAACCCGCCGCACGGCGGCCCGGCCGACACCGACGCCACCTCGGCGATCGCGGCCCGCGCCAACGAGCTGATGGCCGACCCGTCCGGCATCAAGCGGGACCGCCCCTACGACGAGATCGCCGACGGCATCGTCCGGCACGACTACCGCACGGCCTACTGCGAAGACCTCAAGAACGCCATCGACCTGGACGCCATCCGGGCCGCCGGCCTGAAGATCGGCGCGCACCCGATGGGCGGGGCGTCGGTGCAGTACTGGGAGTACATCGCCGACAACCTCGACATCGGCCTCGAGGTGATCGACCCGACCGTCGACCCGGCCTGGCCGTTCATGACCCTGGACTGGGACGGCAAGATCCGGATGGACTGCTCCAGCCCGTACGCCATGGCGTCGCTGATCGAGAATCGCGACAAGTACGACATCTCGACCGGTAACGACGCCGACTCCGACCGGCACGGCATCGTCACCCCCGATCACGGGCTGATGAACCCCAACCACTACCTGGCCGTGGCGATCTCGTACCTGTACACGCACCGTCCCGGGTGGAAGCCGGACGCAGGCGTCGGCAAGACCCTGGTCAGCTCGTCCTTCATCGACAAGGTGGCCGCCGATCTGGGCCGCACCCTGGTCGAGGTGCCGGTGGGCTTCAAGTGGTTCGTGCCCGGCCTGATGACCGGCGACATCGGCTTCGGCGGCGAGGAGTCGGCCGGGGCGTCCTTCCTGACCCTGGACGGCCAGACCTGGACGACCGACAAGGACGGCATCCTGCTCTGCCTGCTGGCCTCCGAGATCCGCGCGGTGACCGGCAAGTCGCCGTCCGAGATCTACGCCGAGATGGAGGCCAAGTACGGCCACAGCGCGTACGCCCGGGTGGATGCCCCGGCGAACCGCGAGCAGAAGGCCAAGCTGGGCAAGCTGTCCCCCGAGGACGTCACCGCCACCGAGCTGGCCGGTGAGCCGATCGAGGACAAGCTGACTCGCGCGCCCGGCAACGACGCGCCGATCGGCGGCCTCAAGGTGACCACCGAGCACGCCTGGTTCGCCGCGCGTCCGTCCGGCACCGAGGACGTCTACAAGATCTACGCCGAGTCCCTGAAGGGCCCCGAGCACCTCGCGGAGGTGCAGGCCGAGGCCCGCGAGGTGGTCAACGCCGCCCTCGGCTGATCTCCGACCAACCGGCGGCCGGGTCCACCCTGACGTGGTGGGCCCGGCCGTTTGCGCCGTCCCACCCGGTGCGCGCGAGTCAGTCGCCGCTGGCGATGTCCCCGGCCTCGACCCGCCCGGTCAGGCCCGCCCGGATCACCACCTGCTGGAACAGGTGCAGCCGGGCGTCCGGCTCGCCCACGAAGTAGATCTCGCGCAGGCCCTGCTCCTGGGCGGCGCTCTCGAAGACGAAGGTGGCGTAGCCGAGGATCTGCCCCCAGAACGGACGCTGCATCGACATGTCCAGCACCCGGGAGAGCGGCATCGACGCGAAGCGCTGCTCGAGCACGCCGTTCACCCGGAACACTCGCAGGTTGGTGACCACGAAGCGGTCCATGTACTCGGTGTGCATCCGCCAGAAGCCGTTCAGGCCCAGCAGGACGCCCGCGGTCATGGCGATCCACCAGAGGTGCCCCAGCGAGGGCATCACGCCGAAGGCGATCATGCCGAGCAACACCCGCGCCCCCGGCCACAGCCGGGTCACCCAGTGCCGGCGGATCTCGTCGAGGACGTACTCGCCCTCCTCGGCGATCAGCCGATCGTTGATGTGCGGGTCAAGGAACCGCGACCAGCCGAGTTTCAGCTGCGAGGTCGCCGGCGCGGCGGGCAGGGACACCGTCGGTCACCGGGACAGTTCCACGAAGAAGCGGCCGATCGAGTCGAAGGCACCGAAGAAGGTCTTCACCGCCGACGCGGCCGCCTCGGGGCGGCTGAACAGGTAGTACAGGCAGAAGCCGACGACGAGCACCGTCAGGATGGTCTTGATCCACTTGCTCATCCACGCCTCCTCGACCTCGACCCAGAGATACTCACTGTGCCATTGTGCGCAGCGATCCGGGACCGGCGGTACCGCCACGCCGCTGTCCGGCACCGGATTTCCAAACCCTCAACGGCGACTCGAAGGATGTGCCAGGCTGAATGACATGAGCGCTGATCTGTTCGTATGCATCGACCACGTGGGTCTCGCCGTCCCCGATCTGGACGACGCGATCCGCTTCCACACCGAGGTCATGGGCTGGCGGGTGCTGCACCGGGAGGAGAACCAGGAGCAGGGCGTTGCGGAGGCCATGATCGGCACCGGCGACCAGGGTCCGGAGAACGCCCAGATCCAGTTGCTCGCCCCGCTCAACGAGAACTCGACGATCGCGAAGTTCATCGGACGCAGCGGCCCCGGCATGCAGCAGCTCGCCTACCGGGTGGCCGACCTGGACGCGGTGAGCGCGACCCTGCGCGAGCGCGGCGTCCGGCTGTTGTACCCGGAGCCCAAGCGCGGCACCCACGGGTCGCGGATCAACTTCTGCCACCCCAAGGACACCGGCGGCGTGCTGCTCGAATTGGTGGAACCGGCCAAGGGGTGAGTGTCCCCCACTCGGTGGGGAGAAGAGTGAGTAGCATCGTGGGCGTACACCCCTACGAAAGGACCTCGGGTGAGCCAACAGCCAGAAGAGACCGTCGGCCTCGATCTCTTCGATGAGACCGCGAGCGCTGCCGGCAGCTTCCCCCACTCAATGCTCGGCTATGAACGCCAGGCGGTCGATGCCTACATCCGCGATATCGAACGACAGCTGAGTTCGGCCAAGCGCAAGGTGCGCTCGCTGCAGCGTCAGCTCTTGACCAAGGCGGACGAGACCGACTACTCCCGGCTGGGCACGCACACCGGTGACCTGCTGCGTACCGCCGAGCGGGAGGCCGCCGAGATCACCCAGTCGGCGCAGCTGCAGGCGGAGCAGATCATCGAGTTCGCCAAGCGCGAGGCCGAGCAGCTGGCCCGGGAGGCCGATGCGGGCGCCGCCCAGGCCCGCGTCAGCAGCATGGACGATCTGCATCGCCTGCGGGAGGACCTGGCCGGGCAGACGAGCGCCGAACTGGCCGCGGCCCAGGAGCAGGCGCGCACCCTGCGGGCGGCCGCCGAGAGTCACCGGGAGATGGTGCTGGCCGACGCCGAGCGCAACGCCGCCGCGCTGCGCGAGCAGGCCGGCCTCGAGGCCGATCAGCTGCGCCAGGCCGCCGAGCGCGAGGCCGCCGAGGTGCGCGCCGCGCTGGCCAAGGAGCAGGCCGACACCCTGGAGTCCCTGCGGCAGCGTCATGCCGAGGTCACCCGGACGCTGATCGAGCTCTCCGAACGGGCCCGCCAGCAGTCGGACGAGTTCGGCGCCCAGATGGCCCACGACGCCACGCTCGCCGACGAACGACGCCAGAAGGCGTTCGCCGAAGCCGACCAGATCGTGGTCCAGGCCAACGAGGAGGCACGCGCGGCGCTGGCCGACGCCCGCGCCAAGGCGGCGAAGCTGCTGACCGAGGCGGGCGTCGCCGAGGCCCAGAAGATCGAGCAGCTCACGCGCGAGATCGAGGGCCTCAACCGCCGCAAGAAGGCGCTGGTGGACGGCATGCGCAGCCTGTCATCGCTGGTCAGCTCCAGCGTGGCCGACTTCCACGGCGACGACGAGGCCGAGGCGAAGGCGTCCGAGGTGGCGCGTGCCGCCGACGAAGCCGAGACCGCGGTGCTGGGCATGGAGGAGGTGGCCGCCACTGCCGTGCAACCGGCCATCGGCGAGGACGACGACGCCACCCGGGTGCAGCCCGCGGCCGCCTCGGGTGGAGGGAAGCGGCGCTAGTCCATGAGCGCGCAGCCGGACGAGGGCCCCGCTGCGGAGCCGCGGGCGACCGAGCCCACGCCGTCCGAAGCGGTCGCCCCCCGTCCGATCCCCACGCCGAGCGGCCCCCGCGGGTGGCTGCACCGGATCCGGAGGGTCACCCAGCCGACCCCGGCCGACCTGGACGCCGACGCGATCGCCGCCGGCCCGCGCAGCGAGGTCAGCCTGGCCCGGCGCAGCCCGTTCGCGATCGGCTTCTTCATCACGCTGGGCGCGCTCACTGCGGGCGGCCTGGTGTTCGGCCTCTACCGGATCGCCTCGGTGGTGCTGCTGGTGATGCTGGCGCTCTACCTCGCGCTCGGGCTGAGCCCTCTGGTGGACCGGCTGTCCTCGCGCGGGCTGCGGCGCGGCATCGCGGTGCTGCTGGTGGTGCTGGCCGGGCTCGGCGTCCTGGCGCTGGCGATCTGGGCGATCCTGCCGGTGGCCGCCGAACAGATCAACCGGCTGCTGCTCAACGCACCCTCGCTGCTGCAGGAACTGCGGGCCAACCCGCAGATCGCCGAGCTGGACGCGCGCTACGACATCATCAACCGGGTCAGTTCGTTCCTCACCTCGGGTGAGCTGCTGACCACCCTGTTCGGCGGGCTGTGGGGGGCCAGCCAGGCGGTGGTCGGCATGGTGCTGAGCACCATGGTGACCATCGTGCTGACGATCTACCTGTTGGCGTCCATGCCGTCGTTCAAGGAGGCCCTGTACGAGCTCGCGCCGGCCTCCCGGCGTCCGCGGGTCCGCTACCTGGCCAACGAGATGTTCAGCCGGATCGGCGGCTACGTCACCGGCGTCTTCATCGTGATCATGTGTTCGACGACGGTCGCCTACCTGTTCCTCAACGTGGTCGGGCTCGCCCAGTACGCACTGGCGCTGGCGGTCGTGGTGGCGCTGTGTGCGATCATCCCGCTGATCGGCTCCACGGTGTCGATGGTGATCGTCTCGATCGTGGCGTTCACCTTCTCCCCCACCCAGGGCTTCATCACCCTGGCCTTCCTGCTCACCTACCAGCAGATCGACAACTACTTCATCCAGCCGCGGGTCTTCCAGCGCTCGGTGAGCGTGCCGGGTCCGCTGGTGATCCTGGCCGCGCTGGCCGGCGGCGTCCTGTACGGACTGCTCGGCGCGCTGCTGGCGATCCCGTCGATGGCGGCGGCGATGCTGCTCTACCGCGAGGTACTGATCCCGGCGCTCAACCGGCGCTGAGCCCGTCGGGCGCCGGCCCGGCGACGATCAGAACAGCCGGTCCTCGGCGTTGTCCAGACCCCGCAGCACGTCGTAGTCGACGCTGACGCAGGTGATCCCGCGGGTGCCGGCCAGCGTCTTGGCCTGGGGCTTGATCAGCTGGGCGGCGAACACCCCGCGCACCGGGGCGAGCAGCGGGTCGGCGTTCATCAGCGCCAGGTAGCGGGTCAGCTGCTCGACACCGTCGATCTCGCCGCGGCGCTTCACCTCGACCGCGACGTAGCCGCCGGCGTCGTCCCGGAAGAGCAGGTCGACGGGCCCGATCGGGGTCAGGTATTCGCGCTGCACCAGGCTCCAACCGGCGCCGAAGGTCTCGGGGTGTTCGGCGAGCAGCACCTGCAGATGCGCCTCGACGCCGTCCTTGACCAGGCCGGGGTCCACCCCGAGCTCGTGGGACGAGTCGTGCAGCACCTCCGCGATCGAGATCACCAGCGTGTCGGCGTCCTTGTTGCGCAGCTCCCACACCTGCTCGAAGTCGGAGTCCGCGGGGGCGCTGACGCTCAGCGTGCACGGCGGGTTCATCCAGTTCAGCGGCTTGTAGGCCCGGTCGTCGGCGTGGATCGAGACCGAGCCGTCGGCCTTGCTGAGGATCAGCCGGGTCGCCAGCGGCAGGTGCGCCGTCAGGCGTCCGGCGTAGTCGACCTGGCAGCGGGCAACGAGCAGACGCACCGAGCCACCGTAGCGCGTGGACCAGTACGCTGACCTCCATGCCCAAACGACCCAGCAAACACCTGCGCCCGCCGCGGCCGCTGTCGTCGTCGTTCGCCTCCGCGGTGGACAAGGCGGACGGGCGCTGGATGACCCAGACCATGACCGGCCAGGCCGCGACCAAGGAGTACCGCTGCCCGGGCTGTGAGCAGCTGATCGCGGTCGGGACGCCGCACGTGGTGGTCTGGCCGCAGGTGCCCACGGTCGGCTCGGTGCGGGCGGTCGACGAGCGCCGGCACTGGCACAACTCCTGCTGGAACCGGAGGCGATGATGGCACTGTTCACCCAGCTGATCGGGAACGGACGCCCGGACGTCGTCTTCCTGCACGGCCTGTTCGGACGCGGCAAGAACTGGGCCGGCATCGCCCGGACGCTGGCCGAGCACGACCATGCCAGCGTCCTGTTCGACCTGCCCAACCATGGCCGCTCGCACTGGAGCGACACCTTCGACTACGCCGGCATGGCGAGCGAGGTGGCCGACGAACTCCGGCTGCGGCTGGGCACCGCCGCCGCGGTCACCCTGGTCGGCCATTCCATGGGCGGCAAGGTGGCCATGCTGCTGGCGCTGCAACACCCCGAACTGGTCCGCAGTCTCGTGGTGGTCGACATCGCCCCGGACATCTCCTACCAGGTGCGCACCTCCGTGCCGCTGGTGAAGGCGATGCGCGAACTCGACCTGACCACGCTGAAGAGCCGGGGCCAGGCCGAGCGCGCCCTGGCCGAGGACGTCGACGACCCGGCCGTGCGCCAGTTCCTGCTGCAGAACCTGAAGCACACCCGGACGCCGGACGACCGCAACGGCTGGCGCTGGGAGCTCAACCTCGAACTGCTCGGCGACCACCTGGACGACGTCGCGGCCTGGCCGGGAGCCGAGCCCGGGCTCGGCTACGGCGGCCCGGTGCTCTGGGTGGGCGGCGCGGAGTCGCCCTACATCCGGCCCGAACACCACGACCGGATGCGGCAGCTCTTTCCTCAGGTCCGGCTGGTCTGGATCCCCGGTGCGGGGCACTGGGTGCATGCGGACGCCCCGGCGGAGCTGACCGAGGAACTGGTCAACTTCCTCGCGGCGAACTGACCGAGCCCTCAGCCGACGGAGGCGGTGATGATCCGGAACGGTCCCAGGGGGCGTCCGGTGCCATCGCCGTAGCCGTTGTCGTGCCCGGCTGCGGCCATCGTGCGGAGCACCTTCAGGGACGCCTCGTCGACCTGGCCGAAGACGGTGTAGTCGGGCGACAGCTGGGCCTCGCCGCTGTAGATGATGAAGAACTGCGAGCCGTTGGTGTTCGGTCCGGCGTTCGCCATCGCCACGGTGCCGGCCGGGTAGCGGGCGCCGGGGTCGCGCTCGTCGGCGAACCGGTAGCCGGGTCCCCCGCGTCCGGTGCCCGCCGGATCGCCGCACTGCACCATGTGCATGCCCGAGTCCGCCAGCCGATGGCAGCCGGTGTCGTCGAAGAACCCCTGCTTGGCCAGCGACTCGATCGAGTTCAGCGTGCACGGCGTCCGCGCCCGGTCGCCGGTGATGGTGACCGTTCCGCCGCTCATGGTCAGGGTCACGGTCGCAACGCCCACCGTGGACGCCGCCGCCGGGGGCGGCTCGACCGCCCTCGCCGGCTCGCCGCTCACGGCGTAGTCACAGGCGGTGGTTCCGGGCGCCGGGGGCTGCGCGGCCGGGACGGCGGTGCCGCAGCCGGCCAGCAGCAGCGCGGCACCGGCGATCAGGGGAATCCGTCGGGTCACCCGCCCGAGTCTGCCACGCGGCGACGGCGCCCGGACTGTGTCGCGGAGTCCGGGCGCCGAGGGTGTCACGAAGCCGAGTTCAGGCCAGGGACGCCGCGATCCGCAGCAGTTCGAGGTAGCCGTCCACCTGCCAGGCCGAGCGGCCGACGAACAGGCCGTTGACGCCCGGCACGCGCAGCGTCTCCTCGGCGTTGCCCTGGTTCACCGAGCCGCCGTAGAGGATCGCCTCCACCCGGTCGCCGTAGGCGGCGTCGAGGGCGGCGAAGACCGCCTCGATGTCTTCCGGACGCGCCTCCCGGCCGTGCTCCCCGATCGCCCAGATCGGTTCGTAGGCGATCAGCACCCGGCTGACGTCGTCGATGCCGTCGAGGGCGGCGGCGACCTGCGCCATTATGTGCGCGACGCTGCCGCCGGCGGCGAACACCTCGCCCGGCTCGCCGACGCACAGCAGCGGACGCAGCCCGTGGGCCAGGGTGGCCTTCACCTTCAGGTTGACTGTCTCGTCGGTCTCGGCGAAGAACTCGCGCCGCTCGGAGTGACCGATCTCGACCAACCTCGCACCGGCGTCCGCGGCCTGGGGCACCGAGATCTCCCCCGTCCAGGCGCCGGCATCGGCCCAGTGGGCGTTCTGGATGCCCAGCACGACGGGCGAATCCGGCCCGAGGATGTCGCGCACGGTGGTGATCGCCGTCGCCGGCGGGATGATGAACGGCTGGACACCGGCCGGCGCGCCGTCGCTCAGGGCGGCGGCGAGCCGGGTGGCGTAGTCGCGGGCCTCAGCCAGGGTCTTGTTCATCTTCCAGCTGGTGCCCACCCACGACATCAGTCGCCCTCGTAGCTGCAGATCGCGTCCACCTTGGGGGCGGAGGCCGAGGACGCGTCGAAGGTGTAGTCGAAGAACTCCTTCGCCAGCCGGCGGGCGAGCTCGATGCCGATCACCCGGGCGCCCAGGCAGAGCACCTGGCCGTTGTTGGAGAGCACCAGGCGCTCCACCGAGAAGCTGTCGTGCGCGGTGCTGGCCCGGATGCCCTTGACCTTGTTGGCCGAGATGGCGACCCCCATGCCGGTGCCGCAGACCAGGATCGCCCGGTCGGCCTGGCCGTCGGCCACCAGCCGGGCGGCCCCGACCGCGGTGTGCGGGTAGGCGGTCTCGTCCGCGGTCGATCCCACGCCGAGGTCGATCACCTTGTCGATGCGGGGGTCGCCCTCGAGATCGGCCTTGATCTTGTTCTTGTACTCAACGCCGGCGTTGTCCGCGCCGACGACTACCACGTAACCCATGGTCTCTCGCTTTCGATAAGGCAGGGCCCGGGTGGCCCCGCGTCGGGGGTTGCGGCGGCCGGCCGGCGTCCAGAGCGTTCTGGACGCCGGCCCGCCGAGGCCTCAGACCGAGGCGGTCGCCCGCTGGTGGGCCATCTTCCGGCCGGCGTAGTAGGCGGCGACGCGGGTCGATTCCACCATACTGCCGCCGTTGGCGATGCCCTTGCCGGCGATGTCGAAGGCGGTGCCGTGATCGACCGAGCTGCGCATGAACGGCAGCCCCATCGTGATCGTGACGGCCTTCTCGAAGTCCAGCGTCTTGCAGGCGATGTGCCCCTGGTCGTGGTACAGCGACAGGATGCAGTCGTGCTGCCCGTCCAGGGCAAACGCGAAGATCGAGTCGCCCGGCAGCGGGCCGCGGGCGTTGATGCCCATCGCCTTGGCCTCCTCGACCGCGGGGATCAGATGTTCGATCTCCTCGGTGCCGAACAGGCCGCCGTCGCCGCCGTGCGGGTTCAGCGCGGCCACGGCGATCGACGGGTTGTCGAACCCGTAGGTGCGCATCTCACGGTCGATGTCCTTGAGGTAGGCCAGCGTCCGCTCCTTGGTGATCTGGTCGCAGGCCTTGCGCACCGACACGTGCCGGGTCAGGAAGAACACCCGCAGCTTGTGCACGTTGAACATGGTCAGGGCGTAGGGCGAGTTGGTCAGCGCCTCGAAGATCTCGGTGTGGCCGATGTGGTCCACGCCCGCCTCCTTCAGGGCGACCTTGTGGATCGGTGCGGTGGACACCGCGTCGAGGCGCCCGGCCAGGCCGAGCTCGATCGACTTCTCCAGGTAGGAGTAGGCGCGCAGGGCGGCGTCGGACTGCACCTCGCCGTAGACGATCTTGGCGCCGGGGGCGGCGCCGGTGTCGAGCAGGTCGACCGTCCCGAACTCGTGACCTGATCATCCTCGATTCCGGCTCGACCACCGAGCAGATCGCCGCCGCACTGG
>CALMIQ010000235.1 GCA_937863965.1 uncultured Micropruina sp. | reverse complement strand
ATGGGGCTCGACCAGAACGGCGACAACAAGGGCGAGTGGCGCTACCGGATCTTCGACCTGATCCAGAACAAGGAAGTCAACGGGTGGAGCGGGGCCGATCCGGTGTCGATGCGACAGCCGGCGTGGGGCGCCTTCGACTCCTCCGCGCTGGTCAACGCCGCCTCCGACACCCTGATGGAACCCGGCGAGAACGGGCTGATCTACAAGGTCAAGCTGAACGCCGAGTTCGACGCCGCCGCGAAGACGGTGAGCGTGAAGCCCGAGTTCACCAAGCTGCGCTACGACACCGGCGACCCCAATGCGCGGCGGGGCATCGAGGGATCGGCGGCGGCCTACCGCAACCTGATGTACGCCCCCGACAACGACGGCAACATCATCTGCTGGGACGCCACCACCATGCAGGTGGTCTGGGTGTTCCCGACCGGCGACGACACCGACGCCACCATCGTGCTGGAGGACACCCCGGACGGACCGTTCATCTACACCGGCAACGAGTTCGACAAGCGCGGCGAGGCCGGGGCGAAGTCCGGGCCGGTCACCTTCCGCAAGATCGACGCGCTGACCGGCAAGGAGGTCTGGAAGTGGGAGATCACCGCCCAGTACGACGTCGTCAACGGCGGGCTGATGGCGACGCCGGCGCTCGGCTTCGGTGAGGTCTCCGACCTGATCTTCGTCACCATGGCCAGGACGGCCTCGGCCAAGCAGGGCGACCTGGTGGCCCTCGACAAGCAGACCGGAAAGGTGGTCTGGCAGCGCACGATGGGCGCCTTCTCGTGGAGCTCGCCGGTGCTGGTCCAGGGCACGGACGGCCACGTCTACGGCATCCAGGGCGACTCCAGCGGGCTGCTGCACCTGTTCGACCCGAACACCGGCGAGGACTACGCCACGCTGCAGCTGGAGAAGAACATCGAGGCCACCCCGGCCGTCTACGGCAACATGCTGGTGGTCGGCACCTACGCCAAGAAGCTGTACGGCATCCGCATCTCCTGACCCCGCCGGCCGGGGCCCTGAGCAATTCTCGGCCTTGTATCAGCAACGGGACAGGCGTACACCTGTGAGTCATCCGAGACGCACAGGAGCCCCCCAATGGCGAAGCAGGCGAAGAAGTTCTCCCGGGTCGTTCGAGACCTGGAACTGGCGGTCGGAGCCCCCGTGCTCACCGCTCCCCGGGGCGGCGGCGACGTGTCCGCCCTGTTCGTGGTGGTGTTCGGCAAGCCGGAGGGCGCGACCACACCGTCGGTGCTCGGACGCGGAGAGCTGGTCAAAGAGGACCTGGTGCTCGCCGACCTCGAGGTGGCGACCGCCCTCCAGGACGGCGCCACGCCGACCTCGGTCGGGATCGCCTGGCTGACCGGTTCCACCCCGCACACCCAGGCCCGCGCGGTCGGCGAGTTCGGGCACCGCGAAGGCGACGACCCGGCCGACGCCACCATGTGGATGATCGAACTGGCCACCCCGAGCACGGCGCCGATCGCCAGCGCCCTGCCGCCGGGAGCGATTCCCGCCAGCGGCTGGTGCTTCCTGTTCCCCTGGCTGACCATGTGCAAGAGCAAGAACTGAGATGACCGGCCCCACCCGCGACGCGCTGGTGGTCGCAGCGGCGATCGCCGCGGACCTGCTGTTCTGGGACGGCGAGGTCCGGCTGGCCGGCAGCGGCGAACTGCCGCTGTGGGTACCGGTCCTGATCACCGTGGCGGTGCACAGCACGTTGTGGTGGCGACGCCGCAACCCCCTGCCGGTGCTCGGCGTGCAGGTCGGCTTCGCCATGGTGAGCGTCGCCGTCCCGTGGTGGCAACCGCTGGTCGGCCTCCTGATCGCCACCTTCGCCGTCGCCGCCAACACCGGCACCCGCGGTGCCCGCTGGGGCTGGCTGGTGGCCGTGCCGCTGGCCTCGCATGCCGTGGCCCTCGGCCTGTCGGCCGAGAGCGAGCTGGTGGGCGTGCTGCAGGCCACCGCGCTGCACCTGGCCGCGGGGGCTGCCTGCTGGATCGCCGGACGCCGGGTGTACCGGCGCGGACTCCAGCTGCGCGCCTGGCAGGCCGATCAGGACCGACTGCGTACCGAGGCGATCCTCAACGAGCGGGTGGCGCTGGCCCGCGAACTGCACGACGGGGTCGCCAACACGATCACCGCGGTCCTGGTCCAGGCCGCCGCGGCGCGCGCCGCCGCGTCGGCCGACCCCCGGGCGCTGCACGGGATCGAGGCGGCCGCCCGGCGTGCCATGGAGGAGATCCAGGCCACCCTCGCGCTGATGCCGCGGGGGCCGGGCACCACCAACGGTCCCCAGCTGGACGACCTGCCCGCGCTGCTGGCGCTGGCCGGCGAGGCCGGCCTGGACGTCCGCTACACCGAGACCGGCGCCCGGCGCCCGCTGCGCCCCGACGTCCAGACCGCGGTGTACCGGGCCATCCAGGAGGGGATCACCAACACCCTCAAGTACGCCCCCACCGGCACCCGCTGCCTGATCTCGCTCGCGTGGGGCGCCGACGAACTGAAGATCGACGTGATCGACGAACCGGGCCGTTCCGCGGCCCCCCGCTCGGAGTTGCCGGCCACCGGCGGACGCGGCCTGGCCGGGCTGGGCGACCGGATGCGCAGCGTCGGGGGTGTCGTGGAGTCCGGCACCCACAAGGACGGTTTCCGGCTGGCCGCCAGGCTGCCGGTGGGCGTCCGATGATCCGGGTCGCGATCGTCGAGGACGACCCGCTGATCCGGGCCGGGGTGGCCGCCGTGCTGGGCGCCCAGCCCGACCTGGAGGTGGTCGGGCAGGCCGCCGACGGCGACGCGGCGGTGGCGCTGGTCGACGGCTGCCGCCCCCACGTGCTCGTCATGGACATCCGGATGCCGCGGCTGGACGGCATCGCGGCGACCCGCGCGGTGTGCTCGGGCGAGCTCGCCCCGCCGGTGCTGATGCTGACCACCTTCGACGGCGACCCCGATGTGCTCGAGGCGCTCCGCGCGGGCGCGTCCGGCTATGTGCTCAAGCGGAACCCCGACGACCTCGCGCCGGCCATCCGCCACGTGGCCGCCGGCGACGTCTGGCTCGACCCGGCCGTCGCCGGCCACGTGCTGTCCGCGCTGGCCGCCCTGCCCACCCCCGGCACACCGGGCACCGCGGTCGCGGGGCTGACCCCCCGCGAGCGTGAGGTGCTGGCACTGCTGGCCGAGGGGCTCAGCAACGCTGAGATGGCCCAGCGCCTGTTCGTCGGGGTGGGCACCGTCAAGACGCACATGTCCCGCATCCTGTTCAAGACCGGATGCCGCGACCGCGCGCAGGCCACCGCGCTGGCGTTCACCTCGGGCCTGGTCGTCGTGCGCTAGCCTGTGCGCGTCCGGACAACGCCGTCACCCGCCGCCGACCGCACCAGGAGGGGCCCGTGACCGAACCTGCCGTCTTGCCCACCGTCCTCGACGAACCCGATGACGCGCGCCTGCGGCGCGACATCCGCCGTCTGGGCGAGTTGCTCGGCGAGACCCTGGCCGCCCAGGAGTCCCCGCGGCTGGTGGACCAGATCGAGGACATCCGCCGGCTGTCCCGCGAGGCGCTGGCCGGCAACCGGCGGGCGCAGCAGAGCCTCACCAAGCGGCTGAGCACGGCCGACCTGCCCACCGCGGTCAACCTGATCCGCGCCTTCCGCACCTACTTCCACCTGGCCAACATCGCCGAGCAGGTGGCCCGCATCCGGGCGTTCGGCGACCGCCCCGAGGGCAGCGGCTGGCTGGCCCGGGCCGTCGAGCAGGTGGCCGACGAACTGGGCGCCCCGGCGCTGACCACCGCGCTGGCCAAGCTGCAGGTGCGTCCGGTGTTCACCGCGCACCCCACCGAGGCGAGCCGGCGCACCACGCTGGTGCAGCTGCGCCAGATCGGGGACGCCCTGCTGGCCGCACCCGAGGAGCTCACCCCGCGCACCGAACGGCTCCGCGACCGGGAACTGAAGAAGGTCATCGAGACGCTGTGGCAGACCGACGAGCTGCGGGTCGACCAGCCCACCGTCGAGGACGAGGCCCGCAACGTGCTGTTTTACGCCGCGGCGCTGATGGCCGGCACCGTCCCGCAGTTGCTCGACGACCTGGCCGACGAGGTCGCGCAGCAGGGCGGCTACCTGCCGCTGACCGCTGCCCCGCTGGCCCTGGGCAACTGGATCGGCGGCGACCGGGACGGCAACCCCAACGTCACCGCCGAGACGACCCGGCAGGTGCTGGAGCGCCAGCACCTGGTCGGTATCGGCGTCCTGCTGAACGAGTTGGACGCCGTGATCGCCGAAGTGTCCACGTCGAGCCGGCTGCGCCGGATCAGCCCCGAACTGCGGGCCAGCCTGGCGGCCGACATCGCGGCACTGCCCGAGCTCGACCAGCACGTCCAGCGCATCCACGTCGAGGAGCCCTACCGGCTGAAGCTGCACTGCGTGCGGCAGAAGCTGCTGAACACCCGCCGGCGGATCGCCGAGGACCAGCCGCACCGCCCCGGATGGGACTACCGCGGCAGCAGCCGGATGCTGGCCGATCTCGAACTGGTGCGCACGTCCCTGATCGAGAACTCCGCCGAGCTGCTCGCCGACGGACGCCTCACCCGGCTGATCCGGACCGTGAGCGCCTTCGGTCTGGGCGTGGCCAGGATGGACGTCCGGGAGCACTCCGAGAAGCACCATCACGCGGTCGGCCAGTTGATCGACCGGGTGGGTGAGTTGGCCGTCCCCTACGCCGAGCTGTCCTCGGACGAGCGCTACGCGCTGCTCTGCGGCGAGCTGGCGCAGCGGCGTCCGCTGGCCCCCTCGCCGCCGCCCCTGGACGCCGACGGCGCCCGCACCTACGCCACCTTCGAGGCGATCCGCGATGCCCACGAACGATTCGGGGAAGCCTGCATCGAGAGCTACATCGTGTCGATGACCCGCGGCCCCGACGACCTGCTGGCGGCCGTGCTGCTGGCCCGGCAGGCCCGGCTGGTGGACGTCACCGAGAGCATCGCCACCATCGGCTTCGTGCCGCTGCTGGAGACCGTGACCGAGCTGCGCACCGCCGGGGAGATCCTCGAGCGACTGCTCGCCGACCCGTCCTACCGGGCGCTGGTGAAGCTGCGCGGCGACGTCCAAGAGGTCATGCTCGGCTACTCCGACTCGAACAAGGACGCCGGCATCGCCACCAGTCAGTGGGAGATCCATCGCGCCCAGCGGGTGCTGCGCGATGTGGCCGCCTCCCACGGCATCCAGCTGCGGCTGTTCCACGGCCGCGGCGGCACCGTCGGACGCGGCGGCGGCCCGACCCACGAGGCGATCCTGGCCCAGCCCTACGGCTCGCTGCGCGGCCAGATCAAGGTGACCGAGCAGGGCGAGGTGATCTCGGACAAGTACACCCTGCCGGCGCTGGCCCGGGAGAACCTGGAACTGACGCTGGCCGCCGTGCTGGAGGCGAGCACGCTGCACGTCACCTCGCGGCTGAGCGCCGAGCAGCTGGCCGAGTGGGACGCCACCATGCAGACCATCTCGGACTCCGCCTTCGTCGCCTACCGCGCGCTGGTGGAGGATCCCGACCTGCCCGCCTACTTCTGGGAGTCCACGCCGGTCGATCAGCTGGGCGCGCTGAAGCTGGGCTCGCGGCCGTCCAAACGGCCCGACAGCGGGGCCGGGCTGGACGGCCTGCGGGCCATCCCGTGGGTGTTCGGCTGGACCCAGTCACGGCAGATCGTCCCCGGCTGGTTCGGCGTCGGCAGCGGCCTGGACGCCGCGGTGGCCGCCGGTCACGGCGAGCAGCTGGCCGCGATGTACTCGCGGTGGCACTTCTTCCGGACATTCATCTCCAACGTCGAGATGACCCTCACCAAGACCCGCCTGGACGTCGCCCGGCACTACGTGACGTCGCTGGTCGACCCGAAGCTGCACCACATCTTCGACCGGATCTCGGCCGAGTACGACCGGACGGTGGCCGCCGTCCTGGCGATCACCGGCGAGGACGAGCTGCTCGACAACCAGCCGATCCTGAAGCGCACGCTGGGCGTCCGGGACGCCTACCTCGACCCGGTCAGCTACCTGCAGGTCGCGATGCTGGCCAGGCTGCGCGCCGGCGATCGCGATCCGCAGCTGCAGCGTGCCCTGCTGCTCGCCGTGAACGGGGTCGCAGCCGGCTTGAGGAACACGGGGTAAACCGATTCGGCACTGGTCGGACCAAAGTGGTCAGACCGTAACGCGGCGGTTGCTCCGGACGTCGGTCGCCGTAACACCGCGGGAGTGGAATCTCCGGGAAGGTTCGCACAACCCCCGAAGGAGACCACCATGGCAACCTCGAAAGCAGTTGAGGGACTCTACGAGGTAGGCCCCGACCAGAAGCTGAAGGTCAAGCAGCCGATCTGGAAGTCGCTGTTCCTCCAGATCGGCGTCGCGATCGTCCTCGGCGTCACCATCGGCGCGCTCTGGCCGACCATCGGCGCCCAGTTGAAGCCGATCGGCGACGGCTTCATCCGGCTGATCAAGATGGTGATCGCGCCGATCATCTTCCTGGTCATCGTCACCGGCGTCGCCCACGTCGGCGACGTGAAGTCGGTGGGCCGGGTCGGCATCAAGGCGCTCGGCTACTTCCTGGCGGCGTCCACCTTCGCGCTGGCGTTCGGCATGCTGGTCGGCAACGTCGTCCGGCCGGGCGCCGGCCTGCAGATCGACCCGGCCAGCCTGGACGGCGGCGCGGTGACCGCCAAGACCGGCGGCGGTTCCCTTCCCGACGCCGCCAGCTTCCTGCTGCACGTCATCCCCGAGAGCGTGATCGGCGCCTTCGCCGAGAACGAGCTGCTGCAGGTGCTGTTCTTCGCGGTCTTCTTCGGCGCCGCGATGGTGGTGCTCGGACCCGAGAAGACCAAGCCCGTGATGGACGTCCTGAACGCCACCCTGGACGTCGTCTTCAAGATCATGGGCTGGATCATGCGGGTCGCACCGCTCGGCGCGTTCGGCGCGATGGCGTTCATCATCGGCCAGTACGGCCTCGCCACGCTGGGCACGTATGCGATGTTGATCGCCGCCTGCTACGGCGCGGCCGTGGTGTTCATCGGGCTGCTGTTCCTGGTCGCCTGGGGCTTCGCCCGGGTGCCGCTGTGGGACTTCATCTCCTACGCCCGCTCGGAGTTCCTGCTGGCGCTCGGCACCGCCTCAACCGAGGCCGTCCTCCCCCGGATCATGACCAAGCTGACCAACGCCGGCAACCCGCGGTCGATCACCGGCCTGGTGGTGCCCACCGGCTACTCGTTCAACCTGGACGGCGCCGCGATCTACCTCTCGATCTCGCTGCTCTTCCTCGCCCAGGCCTTCGGCATCGAGCTGTCGGTCGGTCAGCAGCTGGCAGCGCTCGGCGTCCTGCTGCTCACCTCCAAGGGCATGGCCGGCGTGCCGGGCTCGTCCTTCCTGGCGCTGTCCGCCACCGCCACCGCCCTGGGCATCTTCCCGGTCGCCGGGGTGGCCCTGCTGCTCGGCGCCGACCGGCTGATGGACTCCATGCGGGTCTCGGTCAACCTGCTCGGCAACTGCGTGGCGACCTTCATCGTGTCGAAGTGGGAGGGGAAGCTCGACTACGAACAGATGCGTACCACCTTCGCGGCGGCGTCCGCCGACGATGAAGAAGATGCGTCGGTGCTCCAGCCGGCCTGAGACGCGTGTCAGGATGAGGGCGGTCGGCGTTGCGCCGGCCGCCCCTTCATCGCACGCGCGGAAGGCCCCTCCATGGCAGCTCCGGACTCGTCCTCGGCACCGCTGGCGCGCACCGGTGCGACCGTGGCCGACGATGTCGTCCGGCACGTCGAGCGGCTGATCGTCACCGGCGCCCTGGCCAGCGGCGACCGGCTGCCCGCGGAGCGGACGCTCGCCCAGGATCTCGGTGTCTCGCGGGCGGCCCTGCGCGAGGCGCTCGGGCGCCTCGAGGCGTCCGGCCTGGTGGTGCGCCGTCACGGCAGCGGCAGCCGGGTCAGCCGCGAGGTGCCGCTGAGCGCAACCCTGGCGGCCCGGCTCGCCCACGCCGAGGACGACCTGGACCACTCGGCCGAGTTCCGCGAGGCGATCGAACCGCAGATCGCCCGGCTCGCCGCCGCACGGATCACCGGCGAGGAGTGCGCCCGGCTGCGCGAGCTGCTGTCCCCGCCCGCGGACGAGGACGACGACCCGGATCAGTCGATCCGGCGCGACGTCGCCTTCCACGTCGCGGTGGCGCGGGCGTCCGGCAACCCGCTGCTCAGCGCGCTGGGCGAGCTGACGGCGTCCTGGACGGTCGAGGGGCGGGTGTACTCCCACCTCGAGGACGAGGGACGCCGGATCTCCCACGACGGGCACACCCGCGTCCTGGACGCCCTGGAGGCGGGCGACGGCGATGCCGCAGCCGCGGCCATGGCCACCCACTTGGCCGAGATCCGGGCGATCATCTATGCCTCCAGGCATACCCCGCCGGTTCAGTCCTGAGGCAGGCGCGTCACTCCTAGTCAGTAGGCGAATCTTGAGGTCATGGGGAACCACCCCGGGGGACATCAGGCATCAGCCACTCACGAAAGGAGTCGCCATGACCCTCAGCAAGACCACCCGCCGCATCGCCGCCGGAACCATCGCCGCCGCGGCGCTCGGCATCGCAGCCGCCACCAACGCCCACGCCGTCTCGACCTCGGGCTGTACCGCCACGCCGCTCACGCCGGAGTACTCCCACACCCAGTCCAACGGCGTGAAGGTGCTGAACTACAAGATCTCGGTGTCCTGCTCGTCGGGCCGTACCGCCTACATCACCCAGGAGCGGTACGAGGAGGACGGCTTCCTCAACGCCGACGATCACGTGGGCACCAGCACCTTCTCGGCTCGGGGCGTCACCACCCTGAACAACTACCGGACGCTGGTCGACACCGAATCCGGCCAGGAGGAGATGTACCAGCGGATCCGCTTCTACGTCCGCAGCGACAACGGCGTGCAGTCCGGCTGGACCGGCTGGCACAAGTCCGCGGTCCGGGCGTTCTACAACTGATCCGGACGCTTCGGATCTGCAGTTCCCACACCACTGCCCCCGCCCGATCGGGCGGGGGCAGTCGGCCGTCCACCCGAGTCCATCCGCCGCGCGGCAGAGGGCCGCAAATCTGCCCGGAGGGCGACGCATCACACCTTGTCAGAGTGCGATTCTTCAGGCACGGGAAATGCCCCGGGAGGAAACCGGCACCAGCCGCTCATCGAAAGGAGTCGCCATGAACCTCCAGAAGACCACCCGCCGCGCGATCGCCGTCGGAATCGTCGCCACCACCGCCGCCATCGGGTTCGCCGGCTCGGCCCAGGCCGTCACCAAGGGCGGTTGCACCGCGACACCGTCCACCCCGGTGTACAGCCACCACAACGCCTCCGGCAACAAGGTGCTGAAGTACACCATCAAGGTGAAGTGCTCGGCCAACCGCACGGTCACCATCGCCCAGCAGCGCAAAGAGGAGGACGGGCTGCTGAACCCCGACGACCTGATCGGTTCCAGCACCTACGTGCGGGCGTTCGGCGCGGCCGGCACCAAGACGATCAACTTCTACGGCACCCTGCCTGACACCGAGCTGGGCAAGGAGGAGATGTACCAGCGGATCCGGATCCGGGTGAGCAGCAACGGCGTCACCTCGGCGTGGAGCGGCTGGCACAAGTCGGGCGTCCGCTCGTTCAGCAACTGACCGATGCCCTGAGGAGATCGCCATGAACATCGCCAAGGCCGCCGCCCGAGCAGTCGTCGCGGGCGTCGTCGCAACGACCGCCGCGTTCGGCGTCGCCGGGCAGGCCCGGGCCGTCACCAGCAACGGCTGTACCGCCACGCCGCTCAC
>CALMIQ010000234.1 GCA_937863965.1 uncultured Micropruina sp. | reverse complement strand
CTCACCGCCACAGCAAACACCACCTGACTCAGGGGGCCGCCGGGGCGGCGGGCTGCAGCAGCGCGCTCAGCGACTGCAGGGCGTCCGGCTTGATCCAGTAGTAGACCCAGGTGCCGCGCCGTTCACCACCGATCAGCCCCGCTTCGCGCAGCACCTTCAGGTGGTGACTGATGGTCGGCCCCGACACCGTGAAATGGGTCTGCAGATCGCACACGCACACCTCGGGCTGGCTGGCGATCAACGCCGCCAGCCGCAACCGGACGGGGTCCCCGAGCGCCTTGAACATCGGCGCGATCCGCACGGCGGCGACCTCGTCGATCACCGTGTCGGCCAGGCTGCAACATGCCTCGGGCTGGATCGTCGGCAACTCCCTCACGGCCCTATCTTGACACATGTCGAATCAACGGGGAAGGATGGTGTTTCGACAACCATCAATACAAGGAGGATGCGATGAGCGAGACGACACACCTGCAGGAAGCGGTGCGGCAGCGCTACGCCGCCGCGGCCCAGCTGAGCCTGGCCGGCGAATCCGGATCCTGTTGCGGACCAACCTGCTGCAGCGACAACACGGCGGCCGATCCGATCACCAGGGACCTCTACGACGACACCGAGTCGGTGCCGCAGGCGGCCTTGTCGGCGTCCCTGGGCTGCGGGAACCCGACCGCCCTGATCGAACTCGTCCCCGGACAGGACGTCCTCGACCTAGGCTCGGGTGGCGGTCTGGACGTCCTGCTGTCGGCCCGCCGCGTCGCCCCCGGCGGCACCGTCTACGGCCTCGACATGACCGACGAGATGCTGACCCTCGCGGAACGGAACCGAGCCGAGGCCGGCATCGACAACGCCCGCTTCATCAAGGGCACCATCGAGGACATCCCACTACCGGACGCCGCCGTCGACGTTGTCATCTCCAACTGCGTGATCAACCTGTCCACCGACAAGGACCAGGCGCTCACCGAGGCGCACCGGGTGCTGCGGCCCGGCGGCCGGTTCGCCGTCTCCGACATCGTCCTGCTCCGACCGCTGCAGCCGCAGTGGGCCACGGTGGTCGAGTTGTGGACCGGCTGCATCTCCGGCGCCCTCACCGTCGACGAGTATCGGTCGAAGCTGACCGCGTCCGGCTTCGACAACCCCACCGTCGAGATCACCCGCTCCTACACCGACCAGGACCTGGCCGAACTGGCCGACGACCTGGCCGACTCGCTGCCCGACGGGATCGGCATCACCGACGCCATCACCAGCCTCAGCGGCACGTTCGCCAGCGCCTTCATCCGAGCCGACAAGACCGAAACGTAAACCCCAGCCACGCCGTCGCAGCGACAAACCGACAAGATAACGAGAAACCACTACACCCCCACCAGATGTCGTCTACCTAGTCAGCGCCACATCACCAACGACAGGTCCGACGAGAACCTACATTGCTCCACGTGGCTAACTCTTCGGCGCGCCTCGGTCGCGCTTTGCCCCCGAATGCAGGGCGGCAAGAATGGCCAACGCAGCGTCGGCGACTATCTCGCGCTCGCGCAGAACGGAAGCAGACGGTGGCGAGATCTGACGCGTCCTGCCGTGGTAGGGCAGCCGCATCGGTAGAGCCGGGGGGTCGTTCTGGTAGTCGGCCCATGGACAGCCCGAGAGATGCAGGCAGCTGTCCAATCTGGAGTTGCAGTGTCGACAGACGTAGCCGCGGACGAGGCCCGTTTCGTGGTCGTGATCGATCTGGCATGCTCACCGCAGTCCACAGCAGTTGCACATCGGACCGAACTTGCGCACCAGCCAACGTCGCGCCTGTGCCTGCTTATCCCGCTCAGCCGATCCTGTATGGCCGGGCCAGTGTTGCGCTGCGAGTGGGCATCGATCTCTCGGACGGACTGCGGAAACATCGGTCCACGTCTGATCCAACCACGTCAATGTTCGGACCCAGCCCACCATGGTCGCGCTCGCGCCCTGTTGGCGGGCCAATCCTCGGCTGCACCTGCCAACGCTCCCAGTAGCACAGGTCGTAGTGATGCTGGAACTCCCCGCCGGCCTGGGCATCCTTCGCGCAGTCATACGTGCCGTCACCCAGCAGATGGAACAGTCCGTGGTAGGCCAGCCGCGCCCCGACGGGCGGCTCTCACTTCTGGGACGACCACAGATCGCACATGTAGACGTTGGCGCGTTCCGCGCTAGCCAAGACCTGCACCCACCTCTCGGCGGTCAACATGAGCATCCTCGTCCCGATCGATAGCGTTCAACTGCGCACCGAATCAGTACGTCGACCGGGCGCATGTGGGCTCCGGTCGCAGGCCGAACAAGACATCCGCTCCATGCAAATGCCCGAAATCCGGGGCCTCGCGCCTCACAGTTAGGGCACGTGGAGGGCACGGCCTCAAGAACGGTCGAGAATCGAGACCTAATCGAACAGTGAAACCGCCTCTGGTTAGCTGTTTCGTGGAGCGGGCGACGGGAATCGAACCCGCATTCTCAGCTTGGGAAGCTGATGTTCTGCCATTGAACTACGCCCGCACGATCAGCGGATCGGCTCGGTCAGTGTAGCCCGAACCCCTCGTTCAACGCACAATCGGCGCCCACGCCCAGAGCGAGCGCTGGGGATGGGGGCGCCGGCACCCAACGGGGCCGGCGGTGGCAGCGTGCCGGTCGGGCGGCTCGCCGGCCCGAGGTCGGCCGGCTCCCGAACGCCGGGCCGGTCGCCGGCGTGAGAGACCCGCTCAGGGAGACCCCGAGACCAACCCTGGACGGACGCCGGCGTCCTGCGCACCCGGCGCGGACGCGACTAGCGTCGTCCCATGAGCTATCCCGAACCGAACGATGTCGGTCCCGTGGCCGGCGGGCATCTGCCCGTTTCCGACAGCGACCGGACCAAGGTGGTCACCCTGCTCGAATCCGCCTATGCCGAGGGCCGGATCACTCCCCAGGAGCACGCCGAGCGGCTGCAGGCGGCCGCCGCGGCGGAGACCTTCGACGACCTCGTCCCCCTCACCCGCGACCTGGTGGTGCTCGATCAGTCGGCCCCTGCGACCCGTGCCTGGTCGCAGGCACCCGCGGCGTCCGGACCCGAGCCCGAACTGATCGTGACGTTGTTCGGCGCCACCGAGCGCCGCGGCCGCTGGCAGCCCCGCCGCAACCTCAGCGTGCTGAACCTGTTCGGCGCCACCGAACTGGATCTTCGCGAGGCCGTGTTCACCGACAACGTCTGTGAGATCAACGTGTTCTGCCTCTTCGGGGCGGTCGAGGTGCTGGTGCCCGAGGGTGCCGAGGTCCAGAACCGGGCGCTGGCGGTGTTCGGCGGCTCGAGCGCCAAGGGCACCCAGCCGGTGCCCGGCGCGCCGACCGTCATCCTGCGTGGCTTCGTCGGTTTCGGTGCCGCCGAGGCGCACGTCAAGAAGCCGAAGGACAAGAAGAAGTAGCCCGTCCGTCACCGGGCCCGGCCGATGCGCGGCTCCCATCGCGACGGCGCTCGGTCATGCCGGCTGTCGAACCGGGATCTCCTGTGCATGGCGAGATCCCGGCGTTCGCCGGGATGACGGATGGTCGCCGGGATAACGGATGGTCGCCGGGACGACGGGATGGTCGCCGGGACGACGGGGTCGCGGCATGCCGGGCGTTCGTCCATCACCCTTCCACCTAAGGTGAATCACATGGACGCCCTGTTCGCCCCGCCCGACAAGGAGTGGCGCCGGATCGCTCCCGGCTTCGCGACCGTGCTGCGCGTCCGGATGCTGGTGAGCTGCGCCATCGTCACCGGGGTGACCGCCACCGCGCTGTGGTTCCTCACCGACTGGCGGTGGGCGACGGCGGCGATCGCGGCCGGGGTGGCCTGGGTGATCTGGCAGTGGTTCCGGCTCGGCCGCTGGGTGCGTGCCTGGGGATACGTCGAACGCGACGAGGACCTCTACCTGACCCACGGGCTGTGGTTCCGCGAGCTCACCGTGATCCCCTACGGCCGGATGCAGGCGGTCAAGGTCGAGAGCGGCCCGCTCACCCGCGCCCTGGGCCTGGCCAGCGTCGAGCTGGTCACCGCCAGCCTGCAGTCGGGCGCCAAGATCCCCGGCCTGCCCAGAGCGGATGCCGAACAGCTGCGCGATCGGCTCACGGCGATCGGAATCGGCGACGAGGACGGTCTGTGAGCACTCCCCCGCTGCGGTTCTCGGGCTGGCCCGGTCCCGATCGGCCGTCGTGGCCCGCGGACGCTCCAGTCGCCGACCCCCACTTCGTGCCCGGTCAGCAAGGATCGGGATCGGGCACGGTAGTCGGTACCCGATCCCGATCCTTGTTGCCACCTGCGAGCGCCCCGGCAGGCAAGCTGGTGGAGAAGCCGCATCCGCTGACGCCGCTGGTGCGAGCCTGGGTGCTGGTGCTGGCCGCGGTGTGGACCATCGGCCGCGAGTTGCTCAACGGCGGCGACGGGTTCCGGCTGCCGCCGCTGACCTGGGTCACCGCGGTGGGTGCGGCGGTGGTGCTCGGGCTGCTGGTGATGGCCTACCTGGACTGGCGGGCCACGTCCTTCATCGTCGACCACGACGAGTTGCGCATCGAGACCGGGGTGTTCACCAAGACCTCGCAGCGGATCCGGTTCGACCGGATCCAGTCCGTCGACATCACCGAGCCGTTCGCGGCGCGGCTGCTCGGGCTGGCCGAGATCTCCATCGACGTCGGCGCCGAGGGCGGCCACAAGCTGCGCTACCTGTCCCGCTCGCGCGCGGCCGCCGTCCGTGACTACCTGCTGGCGCGGGCGCACGGCGTCCGGCCGGCCGAGCTGACCGAACACGTCCGGACCGGCGTCCTGGACGACCTCGGGGCCGCCGACGAGGTGCTCGTCCGGGTGCCGCCGCAGAGGTTGCTGCTGGGGGCAGTGTTGTCCCATGAGTTCCTGCTGCTCACGATTCCCTCGGTGGTGCTGGTCGGCGTCCTGATGGCGCTCGACGGACGCAGCTGGGAGGCGGTCCGCGACAACCCGTGGCTGCTGATCGGCGTCCTGCTGCCGGGGCTCGGGGCGCTGTGGAGCTTCGTCGTGCGGCGGGTGATCGGACAGTGGAACTACGCGTTCACCCGCAGCGGGCACGGCCTGAAGATCACCCGCGGCCTGACCAGCCTGACCAGCCAGTCGGTGCCGCGACACCGCATCCAGTCGTTGCGGATCGCGCAGCCGCTGTGGTGGCGTCCGCTCGGGATGTACCGGGTGGACATGGCGGTGCTCGGCAACCATGGGCTGACCACCGACGAGGACCAGTCGGGCAGCAACAGCATCCTGCTGCCGATCGGCACCCGCGCCGACCTGGAACTCGTCCTGGCCACCATCTGGCCGGGGCTTCGACTGGACCGCATCGACGTCCGGCCGTCGCCGGAGCGAGCCCGCTGGCTGCAGCCGTTCAGCCACCGCTGGGTCGGCTGGGGGTTCGACGAGTCGGTGCTGGTCACTCGCGCCGGCTGGCTGACCCGGGTGCAGATGGTGGTGCCGCACGCCCGCCTCCAGTCACTCGCCGCCGACCAGGGGCCGCTGCGGCGCCGGCTCGGGCTGGCGACGGTCAGTTTCCACACCACCCAGATGCTCGCCACCAGTGCCGCGAAGAACCTGGACGCCGGCCTGGCCCGCGACCTGCTGCTCGCCGAGACGGCCCGCGCCCGGACGGCCCGCCTGGCTGGGCTGCTGAACGGCCCGGCGTCCGCGGGCTGAGGTCCGCTCACACGTCGGGGAGATTGCGGTCGTCCCCGGTCAGTGGGCGCGGCGGGCGTCCCAGGCGCTCCGCACCATCTCGTCGAGGGTGTACCGCATCCGCCAGTCGAGGTCGCGGGCGGCGGCCTGACCGTCTGCGACGATCCGGGCTGGGTCGCCCGGCCGGCGGGGCCCGACCTCCGGGCTGAAGTCCATGCCGGTGACCCGGCGGACGGCGTCCATGATCTGCAGCACGCTGAGCCCGTCGCCGCTGCCGAGGTTGTACGCCGGGCGCAGCGGACGTCCCACCTCCAGCGCCTGCGCCGCCGCCACATGGGAGACCGCCAGGTCGCCCACGTGCAGATAGTCGCGAACACAGCTGCCGTCCGTGGTGGGATAGTCGGTGCCGTTGACGCGGGGCGTCCGGCCGGCGAGCAGGGCCTCGATGACGATCGGGAACAGGTTGTGCGGGCTGGCGTCGTACACCTCGTCGGTGGCCGAGCCGACCACGTTGAAGTAGCGCAGGCTGACCCCGGCGAACTCGGGCCAGGCGCGTGCGACGTCCGCGATCAGCCACTCACCGATCAGCTTCGACTCCCCGTACGGCGATTCGGGGCGGGTCGGCGAATCCTCGGTGACCAGTTCGGTCTCCGGCGTGCCGTAGACCGCCGCGCTGGAGGAGAACACCATCTTGTTGACGCCGGCGCGGTGCATGGCGTCCAGCACCTTGGCGGTGCCGGTGACGTTCTGGTTGTAGGTGTGCAGCGGACGACTCACCGAGACCCCGGCGTACTTGAAGCCGGCGACATGGACGACCCCCGCGCATTCGTGGTCCGACAACGTCTCGGTCAGCGTCTCGACGTCGAGGATGTCGCCCTGCACGAACGGCACCCCGTCGGGGACGAAGCCGGCGAAGCCCGACGACAGGTCGTCGTAGACGACCGGGGTGATGCCGACCGCCGCCAATGCGCGCACCACATGGGCGCCGATGTACCCGGCACCGCCGGTGACCAACCAGGAACTCACGGGCCCAGTCTGGCAAATCAGCACCCCGCCGGGCGACCATTCCCCCATTCAGGCATCCTCACCGCCGACCTTCCCCTGCTCAGTACGCCGTCACTAAGG
>CALMIQ010000233.1 GCA_937863965.1 uncultured Micropruina sp. | reverse complement strand
GCGTCATGAACTGGTCGTAGCGGAACCGCGGCAGGGTGCCGCGCAGCCAGACGAAGACCGAGATCAGCAGCTGCACCTTGAGGAAGAACCACACCGGGCCCCACCAGCCGGTGTCCATAGCCGGGAGGAGCAGGTTGATCGGCCAGGGCGCGCGGTAGCCGCCGAGGAAGAGCGTGGTGGCGATCGCCGAGACGGTGGCCATGTTGATGTACTCGGCGAGGAAGTAGGTGGCGTAGCGGAAGCCGGAGTACTCGGTCAGGTAGCCCGAGACCAGTTCGGATTCGCATTCGGGCAGGTCGAACGGGGCCCGGTTGGTCTCGCCCACCATCGAGATCACGTAGATCACGAACGACGGGAACAGCAGCAGGAAGTACCAGCTCTGCAGGCCCCAGTCCTGGCCGAAGATCAGCAGCGGCTCGCCCTGGGCGTCCACGATCTGCGAGGTGGACATCGACCGGCTGTGCAGGAAGACCGCGACCAGCGCCAGGCCCATGCTCAGCTCGTAGGAGATCATCTGCGCCGACGAGCGCAGCGCGCCCAGCAGCGAGTAGGGCGAGTTGGACGACCAGCCGGCCAGCACGAAGCCGTAGATGCCGACCGAGGCGACCGCCAGCAGCACCAGCACCGAGATCGGCAGGTCGGTCAGCTGCAGCCGGGTCCGGACGCCGAAGACCTCCACCTCGCCGCCGAACGGGATGACCGCCCAGGCGGTGAAGGCGGCGGTGCCGGCGATCAGCGGGGCCAGGGTGAACAGCACCCGGTCGGCCGACTTGGGCCGGAAGTCCTCCTTCATGATCAGCTTGCTGCCGTCGGCGACCGCCTGCAGCAGCCCGAACGGGCCGTTCATGATCGGGCCGATCCGGTGCTGCATCTTGGCCACCAGGCGGCGTTCGTACCAGACGTTGAAGATGGTCCAGACCAGCAGCACCACGAACAGCACCACGACCTTGATCAGCACCAGCCACCACGGGTCGGTGCCGAACAGGGAGAGGTCGAGCGGGGTCATGCCGCACCTCCTTCACTGAGCAGGTCACCCGGGTCGCCGACGGTGACGCCGGCGCCGTGCACCAGGCCGAGTTCCGACAGCGGCGTCCCCGGCGCGTGGGTGGGCACCCAGACCGTGTCGGCCGCCATGCCGGGCACGATCTCCAGCGGCAGGGTGAGCCAGCCGTCGCCGCCGGCGATCGTCACCGCGTCGGTCAGGCCGTGCTCGTCGGCCACCTCGGGGGAGGTCCGGGCCAGAACCGGCCGTGCGGTCGCCATCAGGGCGGGTTCGCCGTCGTTGCCGCGGGAGCCGTCGATCAGCTCGCGCCAGGTGGCCAGCGCCAGCTCGCCCTCGGCGGGGCCGGCGACCGCCCGGCCGCGGGCCAGCGGCACCCGCTCGCCCTCCCAGGAGCCCAGTTCGTCGAGTTCGGTGAGCGCCTGCTTCGCCGTCCGGACGCCCAGCGGACGGCCGAGCGCGTCGGCCAGCGCGGCCAGCACCCGCAGATCGGTCATCGGCTGGTTGGGCTGCCGGATCACGGTGTTCACCCGGCCGCGGCGATGCTCCCAGTTCATGAAGTGCCCGGGGCGCTCCTCGACCAGGGCGATCGGGAACACCACGTCGGCGCGTTCGGTGACCTCGCTGAGCCGCTGCTCGAGGCTGATCACGAACGACGCCTCGTCCAGCCCGTGCCGCACCTCCTCGGCGTGGGTGAAGTCGGACGGCTCCAGGCCGCCGACCACCAGCGCCAGGCCGCCGCGGCCCGCGGCGGCGAGCTGCGCGGCGGCGTCCAGGCCGGGTGCGCCGGGCAGGCTGTCGACCCCCCAGGCCGCCTGGACGTCGACCCGGGCCAGCACATCGGCCACCGGACGTCCGCCGGGCAGCAGGTTCGGCAGGCAGCCGGCCTCGATCGCACCCCGGTCGCCGGCGCGGCGCGGCATCCAGCCGAGCCGGGCGCCGGTGCGGTCGGCGAGTTCGGCGGCCGCGGTCAGCGCACCGGGGATCACCGCGGCCCGCTCGCCCACCAGGACGATGGTGTCGGCGTCGGCGTCCAGGCCGGCCAGGACCTCGGGCTCGGTGCCCGGGACGGTCGGGATCACCTCGGCGTTCAGCTTGCGCGACCCGCGGGACGCGAACGGGGCCAGGGTGACCACCCTCAGGCCGAATTTGCGGACCGCCTTGCGCAGCCGCAGGAAGACCATCGCGCCCTCGTCCTCGGGTTCGAAGGCGACCAGGACGACCCGCTTGGCGCCCTGCAGCGCGGTGTAGCCGAGCCTCTCGGCGTCCAGGGTCTGGCCGGCGACCCGGTTGGCCAGGAACGCGGCCTCCTCGGCGCTGTGCGGCCGGGAGCGGAAGTCGATGTTGTTGGTGCCGAGCACGGCGCGGGCGAATTTGGCGTAGCCGTAGGCGTCCTCGAGGGTGAGCCGACCGCCGGTGAGCACACCCACCCGGGTGCCCGCCCTGCGCAGCCCGGCCACCGCGGCGTCGATCGCCTCGGGCCAGGACGCCACCCGCAGCACCCCGCCGTCGCGGATCAGCGGGCGGGTCAGCCGGTCGTCGCCGCGCCCGGACCGGAACGCGAACCGGCCCTTGTCGCAGTTCCACTCCTCGTTGATCTCGGGGGCGTCGCCGGCCAGCCGGCGCTTCACCTGGAAGTGCCGGTGATCGGAGCGCAGCTGGCAGCCGCCGGCGCAGTGCTCGCAGGTGGTCGGCGTGCTGACCAGGTCGAACGGCCGGCTCTGGAACCGGTACGAGACGCTGGTCAGGGCGCCCACCGGGCAGATCTGGATGACGTTGCCGGAGTAGTAGGAGTCGTAGGGCTGGTCCTCGTAGAAGCCGACCTGCTGCAACGCGCCGCGTTCGACCAGGGTGATGAACGGGTCGCCGGAGATCTGCTCGGAGAACCGGGTGCAGCGGGCGCACAGGATGCAGCGCTCGCGGTCGAGCAGGATCTGCGCCGAGATGCTGACCGGCTTGGGGAAGGTGCGCTTGACGCCCTCGTAGCGGGACTCGCCGCGTCCGGTGCTCATCGCCTGGTTCTGCAGCGGGCATTCGCCGCCCTTGTCGCAGATCGGGCAGTCCAGCGGGTGGTTGATCAGCAGGAACTCGATCATCCCCTTCTGTGCCTTCGCCGCGACCGGCGAGGTCTCCTGGGTGAGGATCTTCATGCCCGGCGCACATTCCAGCGTGCAGGACGCCTGCGGCTTGGGCATGCCGCGTCCGTTGCCCATGTCGGGCACCTCGACCAGGCACTGCCGACAGGCGCCGACCGGGTCGAGCAGCGGATGGTCGCAGAACCGCGGGATGGCGACGCCGATCATCTCGGCGGCCCGGATCGCCAGCGTGCCCTTCGGCACCTGCACCTCGGTGCCGTCGATGAAGACGGTGATCGTCTCGCTCGCGACGACCTCGCCCGGCTTGGCGGTGACGGTCATGCCCGCGCTCCTTCCTGGGCGACCCCCGCCGTGGCGGCGCCCGCAGTGAAGAGGGCGCTGCGCTCGTACGGGAACAGCTCCCAGGCCGGCGTCCGCATGCCGGCCTCGAACTCGTCACGGAAGTGCTTGATCGCACTGGTCAGGCAGGCCACCGCGCCGTCGGCGAGGGCGCAGAACGACCGGCCGCCGATGTCGTCGGCGATGTCCAGCAGCTTCTCGATGTCGCCGTCTTCGGCCTTGCCGGCCTCGAACTTCTTCAGGATCTGCACCAGCCACCAGTTGCCCTCGCGGCACGGGGTGCATTTGCCGCAGGACTCGTGCTTGTAGAACTCGATCCAGCGCAGCGTGGTGCGCACCACCGAGGTGGTCTCGTCGAAGCACTGCAGCGCCTTGGTGCCCAGCATGGTGCCGGCGGCGCCCATCGACTCGTAGTCGAGCGGCAGGTCGATGTCGGCCGCGGTCAGGATCGGGGTGGAGGAGCCGCCCGGCGTCCAGAACTTCAGCTCGTGACCCTCGCGGATGCCGCCGGACAGCTCCAGCAGCTGCCGCAGCGTGATGCCCAGCGGCGCCTCGAACTGGCCGGGCCGCTTCACGTGACCCGACAGCGAGTAGATGGTCATGCCCTTGGACTTCTCGGTGCCCATCGAAGAGAACCAGGACGCCCCGCGGTCGATGATCGCCGGAACCGAGGCGATCGACTCCACGTTGTTCACCACGGTCGGGGAGGCGTACAGGCCGGCCACCGCGGGGAACGGCGGACGCAGCCGGGGCTGCCCGCGGCGTCCCTCCAGCGAGTCGAGCAGCGCGGTCTCCTCGCCGCAGATGTAGGCGCCGGCGCCGGCGTGCACGACCACCTCGAGGTCGTAGCCGCTGCCCAGGATGTTCTTGCCGGCGTAGCCGGCCGAGTAGGCCTCGCGGACGGCCTGCTGCAGCCGCCGGATGACGTGCAGCACCTCGCCGCGGCAGTAGATGAACGCGTACGAGCAGCCGATCGCGTAGGAGGCGATGATGACGCCCTCGACCAGCGTGTGCGGGCTGGCCAGCATCAGCGGCATGTCCTTGCAGGTGCCCGGCTCGGACTCGTCGGCGTTGACCACCAGGTATTTGGGGTTGGGGTTGTTCTGGGGCACGAAGGACCACTTCATCCCGGTCGGGAAGCCGGCACCGCCACGTCCGCGCAGGCCGGACTCCTTGACCACGTCCATCACTTCGGCCGGGGTCGCGCCGAGCGCCTTGCGCAGCGCCCGATAGCCGCCGCGGCGCTCGTAGTTGGTCAGCTTCCAGGCCCGCTCGTCGGCCCAGTTCTCGCTCAGTACGGGGGTCAGCACGTCGGTCACTGGGAACCTCCCTGATCGTCGGCGACGGGATCATCGACGCTGGGCAGCGGCGGTGCGGCGTCCGGCGCCCGCCACCCGCGCTCGCGCGCCACCCGCAGCCCCAGGACGGACGCCTCGCCCGCGGTCGGGCCCTCGTCCGCCCGGCCGTCCGGGAAGCCGGCGAGCACCCGCTCGGCCTCCTTCCAGGAGGTCAGCGTCGCCCCGCGCGGGGAGCGGACGGTCTCGCCGGAGGCCAGGGCGTCCAACAGTTCGTCCACCTTCTGCGGGTCCATGTTGTCGAAGAACTCCCAGTTGACCATCATCACCGGGGCGAAGTCGCAGGCGGCGTTGCATTCGATCCGCTCCAGCGAGAAGGCGCCGTCGGCGGTGGTCTCGCCCTCGTGGATGCCGAGCCGGTCGCAGACCCGGTCGAGCAGCTGGTCGCCGCCCATCACCGCGCACAGCGCAGTGGTGCACACCCCGACGTGGTGGGTGCCGGCCGGACGCCGCCGGTACATGGTGTAGAAGGTGGCCACCCCGGAGACCTGGGCGGTGGTGATGCCGAGGACGTCGGCACAGGCCTGGACGCCGGCCGGGCTGACCCGGCCGTCGACGCTCTGCACCAGGTGCAGCATCGGCAGCAATGCCGAGCGGGCCTGCGGGTAGCGGGCCGCGATCGAGCGCATCTCGTCCAGGGTCGCCTCGGTGATGTTGGTCGAGGTGTCGTCGTAGTCGATGCCGCCCGATTCGGGGAACCAGGACTGGAACTCGTGACCACTCATCGGTCCACCTTTCCGTCATCCCGGGCTTGCCCCGGGATCTCGGCCCGACGCGCACCCGAGATCCCGGCGTACGCCGGGATGACGGAACCCCATGACACGTCATCCCGGGCTTGCCCCGGGATCTCGGCCGGGCGCGCGACCGCACCC
>CALMIQ010000232.1 GCA_937863965.1 uncultured Micropruina sp. | reverse complement strand
TCGGCTACGGCTGGCTCGGACAGCACCAACGCGCCACCATCGACAACGGCCTCATGCTGATGGGCGCCCGAATCTACAACCCCAGCACCGCCCTCTTCACCAGCCTCGACCCCCAACACAACGGCGGCGACACCACCTACGGCTACCCCAACGACCCCATCAACAAGACCGACATCACCGGGGAGTTCTGGGGGGCCGTCGGGAACTTTATTAGAAACAACTGGGTGGATATTGCCATGACGGCAGTTTCCTTCATACCCGTCGTCGGTGTTGTTGGTTGGGCGTACCGCGCTTACAGACTCGTCCGAATTGTGCGAGGTGCCATGAAAGGCGTTCGGGCGACTCAGGCGATGAAGAACGGTGTTCGGGCAACGCGTGCGACAAGCTGGCTTGCCGGACGGATGCACACGGGTCGGCGAGCCACTACCCAACTAGCACGCAACGGAGCAAAGTGGCGCACACATCGCAACGGAATCTATCATTGGCGCAGCCCCGTGAAGAAAGGGCCGCGCTACAGCTCCAACCTGGAAGTGCACCAACGAGGGCACCATCTCCACCGGAACCTCCATATCATTCACCGGAAACCGAGTCGGTGGGCAAGATGGATCTAGCACATGGTCGATGGCCTGAGTTGGGGCGAGTATTCGCTGTCATCGAAGGCGAAATTCCAGGACTATACGTCGTGCGAGAATGGAACTCCAACGTCTGGTATTTCCAGAGACTCGCTGCGTCCGCTGATGAGCTGGAGGCCTCACCCCCTATGGACGACTTCGTGCTGCGTGACGATGACGCCAACGAATGGCTAGCTCGCGTAGATGCGAGGCCGGTCGATTCAGCCACGGAGTTCGGCTTGCTCAGATTGAACGAGATTTCGGAGTGGTAGACCAACAGGTCGCATCGGAATTTTCGTGTCCCTGGCGCAACTCCAAGTGTCGATGAACTGGGAGCGCGCCGAGTCACCAGCCCGCACGATGCGTCGGCCATCGATGACTGCCGTTCGGGCGGGGTACTTGATCAAGAACCCCGCCCTGGTCAACACGGACATCGGGCCACGATCACGGCGGCCTACTCGCGGTTCATGCTGGGGCAGGATGACCCTGAATCGAAGGGGATCGTGGAGCGCCGCAACGGCTTGGTTCGAGACCTCGTTCAGGCCCGGTCGTGATTTCGCTTCCCCGGCCGATTTCAACCAGCAGTCCACCGGCTGGCTCGCCACCGCCAAAACCAGCGAGTGGTGCGCACGATCGGGGTCCGCCGACCGATCGGCTCCCAACCGATAAGGCTGCGATGCTGGCGTTGCCGCCGATGACAGGCTGGCGCAAGCAGAAGCGGCTGGGTCGTGACTACTAGGTGCGGATCGCCGGGAACGGCTGGTCGGTCGACCCGAGCGCGATCGGCCCATGATCGACGTCCACACCGACCTTGGACCAGGTCAGCGCCGAACTCGCCCGGCTGCGCCGCTACAGCCTGATCTCCCCCGCCAAGGGGCGGTTCACTTTGTCTTGACTGCGGGCTGATGGTAGTGCACGTCAACAAAGTCTCTGCTTCGGGGTGGCGAAGAACGACTCGGCCATCGCGTTGTCCCAGCATTGTCCGACCTTGCCCATTGTGTGGTGCAGGTGCAGGGCAAGGTGCGCGCCCGCCTGGAGGTTCCCGCCGACATCAGCGAGGACGCCCTGCGCGAGCAGGCGCTGGCGCTACCCGGGATCATCGAGGAGACCCCGAACGGCGTCCGGACCGTCATCGTCCGGGCCCCGAAGCTGGTCAACGTCGTCCCCGCCGGAACCGAGGGGACGGTTTTCCGGTTCAGGCCCTTTGGCCTGGTGAACTGGCAGAACCGTCCCCGCTGTTCAGTCCTGTCGTCACCTACGGGTGGCGGTGACCAGGAGGTAGTCCCACTGCATGACGCCGTCGGTCAGGTAGCGGTCGCCCAGGGCGGCGAGATCGGCGTCCAGGGCGGCGACCTTCGCCGGGTCATCGGCGATGAAGCGGTAGACCGCGATCGTCGGGCCGTAGTTGGCCTTGAAGTAGTCGCGGAACTCCGCGCCGTCGCCGAACCGGGTGACCCACAGCGACCGCTGGCGGGCGAGAAGATCGGTCACGCCCTCCCCGAACAGCTGCCGGACGTGGTCCGCACTCCCCCACAGCGGTGCCGGGGAGGCGCCAGGAGGTGGGGACGGCGCGTACGGCTTCATCACGGCGAACATCTGTCCGATGAAGCCCTCCGGCGTCCAGCTGAGCACGCCGACCGTGCCGGCGGGACGGCAGACCCGGAGCAGTTCGTCGGCGGCCAACTGGTGGTGCGGGGCGAACATCACACCGATGGCGGACACGACGGCGTCGAACTCGGCATCCGGGAACGGCAGGGCCTCGGCGTCCGCGGTCTGCCAGGTGAGGTCCACGCCCTCGGCGGCGGCGTCCGCCCGGCCCACGGCGAGCAACTCCGGGGTCAGGTCGATCGCGGTCACCGTCGCGCCACGGCGGGCGGCCGGCAGCGCCGCGGTGCCGGTGCCTGCGGCGACGTCCAGCACGCAGAGCCCCGCCCGGACGCCGACCGCGTCGACGAGGATGCCGCCGAGCGGGGCGACGACGTCGGTGACGACGGCCGAGTAGTTGCCGCTGGCCCACATCGCGGCGTGCTTGGCCTTCAGGGCACGGTCCGCGGCGGTGTCGGTGATCGCGGTGTCGCTGGTGTTGATCGTGATGGTCACGATTCCTCCCTTCGGTTGGTTGGTGACCAAAACGGTAGGAATCGGGCACCCTGCCCGGCATCGGTGCCGACGCGCAAACCGGTCGCCGATCGGGCTCGGCCGATGGCGGCCGGTGCGTAGGCCCGCCCCTGAGATCTGCTGGTGGGAACACCTCCCGCGCGGCGAGGGGCGAGCGCACAGCCGGCATCCAGGTTCAGCACGGTGGCCGGGGTCAGCCGCGGGAGAGCAGCTTCCCGACGGCCGCGGCCCGCGCCGTCCGTCCTTGTAGACCGAGCTTTGCGTAGACGTTCTGGAGGTGCCGCTCGACCGTCCGCACCGACAGCACGAGCTTCGCCGCGATCGCGTCGTTGTCGAGTCCCTGCGCGGCCAGCCCGAGGATGTCCAACTCGCGCGGCGACAGTGCCGCCAGCGCCTCGGCGTGGGCATCGGCCGCCGCCGGCGGCGGCATCAGCGACCGGTCGGGCGCCAGGAAGCTGGTCAGTTCACGCAGGAACACCGGCCAGGCCGGCTCGTCGGCCAGGACGATGTGGTTGCTGCTCTCCAGCGCCACCAGGCGGGCACCCCGGATGCCGGCGGCGAGGTCGCGGGCGTGCTGGAAGTCGTTCATCTGGTCGCCGCGGCTGCTGATCACCAGGGTCGGCAGATCGAGTTCGGCCATTCGCGGCGAGGAGTCGATCGTCTGGCGTTGCCGCCGGGACAGCACGGCGGTCTCGGCGTCGACCGCCATCCGCTGCAGGTCGTCGAGCCAGCGCATCTGCTCCTCGGTGCCGCCGGGGATCATCATGCTGCTGAACACCCGCCGGAACTCCGACGTCGGCCTGGCCCAGCCGACCTTGATCAACGCCTCGAAGGCCGCGTAGAGCTCGAGTTCCTCCGCCGACACGCCGGCGTGGGCGCCCGGATAGCTGCCGTAGAACACCATCCGGGTCAGCCGTTCCGGATGCCGGGCGGCGTACTCCAGCGCCACCGGACCACCCTGCGCCATCGCCATCAGGGCGAAGCGCTCGAACCCGGCGTCGTCGGCGACGGCTTCCAGGTCGGCGACCCGGGCCGCGAGGCTGTGGTCGGTCACCCCGCGGTCGGACAGCCCGTGGCCGCGCTCGTCGTAGCGGATCACCGTCGCGATCCGGCCCAGCTCGACCAGGTAGTGGCGCCACACCGGGCTCTGCCAGTCGAACTGCAGGTGGCTCAGCCAGCAGGCGTCGATCAGCAGCGGGGCCCCCGAGCCGTGGACGGCGTAGGCGATGCCGACCCCGTCGGCGGAGCGGGCGAACCGGATGTCCTGCGCCGCATCGCCCCCGTGCGTTCCCACGCCGACGATGATAGGACGCCGCCTCCGTAGCCGGCGCCGGTGGCGGGTCCTGAGTGGGCGATCGCCGATCGGGTTGCGATCGGCAGCACCCTCCATTAAGGTCTCCCTCAGTTT